>JANMPW010000517.1:0-5151 GCA_031370065.1 Acidobacteriota bacterium | reverse complement strand
TGGTGACGTGGAACATGCCCTCGGTGAAGGCCCCGACGCCGCAGGCGAGGAACATGTACCCGAGCTGCGAGACGGTCGAGTACGCGAGCACCTTCTTGATGTCGTTCTGGACGACGCCGATCGTCGCCGCAAAGAGCGCCGTGAAGGCGCCCACAATCGCATCGACGATCATCGCGTTCGGCGCGAGGCGGAAGAATACGTTGCAGCGCGCCACCATGTAGACACCCGCCGTCACCATTGTCGCCGCGTGGATGAGCGCCGAGACGGGCGTCGGGCCGGCCATGGCGTCCGGCAGCCACGCGTAGAGCGGGAACTGCGCCGACTTGCCGCAGGCCCCGACGAAGAGGAGCAGGCAGATGACCGTCATGTACGGCGTGTACGCCGAGGGGTTCGCCGCGGCCGCCGCGAAGACCTTCTGGAAGTCGAGCGAGCCGAAGAGGGCGAAGACCCCGAAGATGCCGAGGACGAAGCCGAAGTCGCCGATCCGGTTGACGACGAAGGCCTTCTTTCCCGCGTCGGCCGCGAAAGTTTTCTCGTAGTAGTAGCCGATCAGCAGGTAGGAGCACAGGCCCACGCCTTCCCACCCGACGAAGAGCATGAGGAAGTTCGCTCCGAGGACGAGCACGAGCATCGAAAACATGAAGAGGTTCAGGTACGCGAAGTAACGGCCGTAGCCCTCCTCGTGCGCCATGTACCCGGCCGAGTAGACGTGGATGAGGAATCCGACGAAGGTCACGAAGGCGAGCATCAGCGCCGACAGCGAGTCGAGCCGGAACGCGGCGTCCACGAACCAGTCGCCGACGCCTCCGTGGATCTGCCCCACCGCCTGGTTCACGCCCAGAGGAATCCAGCGGTAGAGCGTCACGGTGTGCGAAGCGCCCTCGGCGAAAGCCTTCAGGCCAACGTCGAAGATTGCTCCGAAGGCGAGCGCGCACGCGATCGCGACGCTGCCCGCGCCGACCACCGTGTGGACGATCTGGAACGGGATCGCGTGCGCCCCTCCGTGCCCGCCGCCGTGCGCATCCTGGGCGGCAGGGGCCGCGTGGCCCGCGTCCCCGTGCCCCTCGCCGTGCGCCTCGCCCTGTGTCCGGTGCGACAGCAGGTACAGCAGCCCGTTGATGACGAAGCCCGCCAGCGGAAAGAGCGGGATCGCCCAGAGCAGATTTCTCATCGCGCCCTCGCCTATCCCTGCATCGTGTGGGCTTCTTCGACGTCCAGCGTCTTGCGCTGCCGGAAGAAGGAGATGGTGAGCGCGAGGCCGATGGCGGCTTCGCCCGCGGCGATCGTGATGACGAAGATCGAGAACACCTGGCCCGTCAGGTCGGAGAGCCGCCGCGAGAAGGCGACCAGGTTCAGGTTGACGGCGTTCAACATCAGCTCGACCGACATGAGGATCGTCAGGAAATTGCGCCGCACGAGAACGCCCATGAACCCGATCGAAAAGAGCAGGAAGCTGACGATCATGTAATGGTTGATGGTGATCGTCATCGCATCAGTCCATTTTCTCGAGCGAGCGTTTCCCGAGCACCACCGCCCCGACCATGGCAACGAGCAGGAAGACCGAGGCCACCTCGAACGGCACGAGGTAGTCGCGGAAGAGCACCCACGCCACGGCCTCGGTGTTGCCCGCGATCCTGTCGCCGATCATCCGCAACGCGTCCGGCTTGACGGCGACATCCGGGAGCTTTTCGGTGCCGAGGATGTAGAGAAACGGGAGCAGGAAGACGGGCAGCAGTACGAGCGCGACGTCGAATTGCGTCTGGAAGACCTTGCCCGCCGCGACGACTCCCGGGTTCACGAGCATGACGACGAAGAGGAACAGGACCATGATTCCGCCGGCGTAGACGAGCATCTGCACGGCGCCGACGAACTCCGCCTGCTGCAGGATGAAGATGGCGGCCACCAGGACGAACGACAGGAGCAGAAAAAGCGCCGAATGCACGGGGTTGCGCGCAACCACGACGGCCACCGCCGACGCGAGGGCGAAGACCGCGAGGATCGCGAAGAGCCAGCCCGCGGCCCCGGTCAGCAGCGCCCCGTCCGTCACGGCGCCCTACCCTTTCTCCACGACCGTGAAGGGCTTCACGTTCGGCGCCTCGCGCCAGTCCGTGAGCTTCCGGATGTCGAGGTAGAGCGACTCGTTGCGGTCATACGACGCCATCTCGTACGTCTTCGTCGTCAGCCAGATCGACTTCGGCACTGTCGGGCAAGCTTCCTCGCAGAGCTGGCAGAACATGCACCGCTTCAGGTCCACGTCGAAGCGGTCGAGCACCTTGACGGACTTGGCCGCCTCGTCCTTCTCGTTGTGCCAGTCGATGTAGATGATGTTGATCGGGCATTCGATCGCGCAGAGCGTGCACTTGATGCACCGATCCTCGTCGAGCCGGAACATCCCGCGGAACCGGTCCGACGGGAGCTTCTTCTGCTCGGGGTACTCGATCGTGACCTTCTTCTTGAACAGGTGCCGCCCCGTGACGGAGAGGCCATCGAACAGGTCGAGCAGCGCGATCTTGTCGAGCCATTGCTTCAGAGCCACCGGGGTCAGCCCTCCACCGGATGCGGCTCGGCGGCCAGCCGCTCGCGGCGCGCGAGCTTCTGCCTTAGCTTCGAGAGAAGGAACATCGCGACGAAGAGGCCCCCGAAGATCCACGCCAGCCACACGAGGCCCGTCGTTCTTCCGGGCGTCGCCAGGATCGCGAAGGCGACCACCACGATGTTCGCGAGCGCCATCGGGATCAGCCACTTCCAGCCGAGCGCCATCAGCTGATCGAAGCGGTACCGCGGAAACGTGGACCGGAACCAGATGTAGCAGAAGATGAACGCGCCGACCTTGGCGAAAAACCACACGAAGGGCGGCACTAGCCCAAGAAACTTCAGCGCTGCCACGTTCGGGAAGGGCTGCAGCCACCCTCCGAGGAACACCGTCACGGCCACGCACGAGATGATGATCATCGCCGTGTACTCGCCGAGGAAGAAGAAGGCGAACTTGACACCGGAGTACTCGGTGTTGAACCCCGACACGAGCTCCGACTCGGCCTCGGGCAGGTCGAAGGGGTTGCGGTTGGTTTCGGCGACCCCCGAGACGAAGTAGATGAAGAAGGCGACGAGCCCCGGGAAGATGAACCAGAGCTCCATCGCCTCCTGGCGCCGCACGATCTCGACGAGCGAGAGCGAACGCGTCATCAGGAGCACCGACACGAGCGATAGGCCCATCGGCACTTCGTACGACACGAGCTGCGCGGCCGAGCGCAACCCGCCGAGCAGCGAGTACTTGTTGTTCGAGGACCAGCCGCCGAGGATGATCCCGTAGACGCCGATCGAAGTGATCGCGAGCAGGAAGAGCAACCCGATGTTCACGTCGGCCACCCAGAGCGGCACCATCGTCCTGCCGATCCGGACGGGCGGCCCGAACGGGATCACGGCCAGCGCCGTGAGCGCGGGAATCACGGCGAGGACTGGCGCGAGAAAGTGGACGGCCTTCTCGGCCCTGGCCGGCGTGATGTCTTCCTTCGTGACGAGCTTGATGAGATCGGCCAATCCCTGCAGCGTCCCCTCCGGCCCGACGCGATTGGGTCCGAGACGCACTTGCATGAATGCCATGATCCGGCGCTCGGCGAGCACGACGACGAAGCCGACGATCGCCGGCACCGTGGCCACGAGCAGGACGACCTTCGCGTAGGTCCAGAACTCGGGGGACAGGTTCATCGGTCTACCTCCCCGAGAACGATGTCGATCGTCCCGATCAGCGCCACGAGGTCGGACACCAGGTGCCCCTTCGCCAGCCGCGGCAGCGCCTGCAGGTTAATGAAGGAGGGCGGCCGCACGTGCATCCGGTACGGCTTGTTGGTGCCGTTGGAAACGCAGTAGAAGCCGAGCTCGCCCTTGGGCGATTCGATCGACGCGTAGACCTCTTCGGCCGGCGGCTTGATCACGCGCGGCACCTTGCCGCGGATCTCGCCCGGCTCGAGCTTCTCGAGGCACTGCCGGAGGATGCGGGCGCTCTGGCGCATCTCCTGCACGCGCACGATGTACCGGTCGTACGTGTCCCCGTTCTGCCGCGTGGGAACGACGAAGTCGAGCTCCTCGTAGCACTCGTAGGGCTGGGCGCGGCGCAGGTCCCAGGCGAGCCCCGACCCGCGAATGATCGGCCCGGTCAGGCCCCACTCGACGCACTCTTCGGCCGAGATGACGCCCACGCCGACCGTGCGCTTCTTCCAGATGCGGTTGTCCGTCAGGAGCTGCTCGTAGTCGTCGATGCGAGCCGGCAGGTCGGCGAGGAACTCGGACACGCGCTCCGTCCACCCGGCCGTCAGGTCGAACGGCAGGCCGCCGATGCGCATGCAGTTGAGCGTCAGCCGGGCACCGCAGTACTCCTCGAAGAAATCGAGGATCTGCTCCCGCTCCCGGAAGGCGTACCAGAACGGGGTCACCGCGCCGAGGTCGATGCCCGAGGTCCCGAGCCACACGAGGTGCGAGGAAAGCCGCTGGAGCTCGTCGAGGATCACGCGAATGAGCTGGGCGCGCCGCGGGATCTCGACCCCGAGCAGCTTCTCGACGGCGAGGCAGAAGGCGTGGTTGTTCGTCGCCGCCGCCACGTAGTCCATGCGGTCGGTGTGCGGGATCCCCATCGGGTAGGTCTCGGTCTCGAAGAGTTTCTCGGTGCCGCGGTGGAGGTAGCCGACGTCCGGCTTCGCCTCGAGGATCTTTTCGCCGTCGACCTTGAGCACCAGCCGCAGCACGCCGTGTGTCGAAGGGTGCTGCGGGCCGAAATTGAGCTCCATCTCCTGGACGTCGAAAAGGGTGTGGGCCTCCGGCGCCGCATCCGCCTGGACACGCGCGGCCGCGGCGCCAGCCTTCGCGCGTTCGGCGAAGTACGCGGCCTCGTCCCTTTCGGCCTGAGAGATCTTGTCGTCCGTCAACGCGGCCCTCTCAACCCGACCCTCTCCCCCCGGCGGGGGCGAGGGCGAAACAGCTGCTCACGAGACCACCTTCCGGTTCGAGTCGTTCTTCGACGGGCCGCCGCCCTCGGGCCACTCCTCCGGATAGACGGCCGCCCCCGTGTCGATGCCCTCGAGGGGGAAGTCCTTGCGCAGCGGAAACCCGTTGAAGCCTTCCCAGGTCAGGATCCGGCGCAGGTCGGGGTGCCCGGAG
>JANMPW010000458.1:0-1549 GCA_031370065.1 Acidobacteriota bacterium | reverse complement strand
GCTCTGCGAACGCAGCTCGATCTTCCGCAGTAGGCCCCCAGGCAATCAAAAGCGCGCCGACACTCCGAGGCCGGGATTTCGTCGAGTCTCCCCGGCCGGCCGCGAGTACGACGCTCTAGTTCGTTGTCGCGAAGACTTGGTTCACCTGTCGATCAGCGGTCTGTTGAATCAACATTTATCACACGAAGCCGGTCTAGAATCATGGCTTCGATGACCCGAGCGCCGCAGCCGTGAACCGTTTCTTCTGGATCTGCCTCGGCGGCGGCGCCGGCACGGGAGCGCGCTACCTGCTCTCCGGATGGGCGCTCGCGGCACTCGGCGCGGGATTCCCCTACGGCACGCTCGCGGTCAATGTCCTCGGCTCGTGGTGCGTCGGCTTGCTGAGGCAGGTGGGCGGGGCCACGCCCCTGATGTCGCCCACGCTCCGGCTGGCGCTGACGACGGGCGTCATGGGCGGCTTCACGACATATTCGACGTTCAACTACGAGACGATCCGCTATGTGCAGGACGGCGCCTGGCGGCTGGCGCTGGGCAACGTCGCGGTCACGCTCGTTGCGTGCCTGGCCGCGGGCTTTGCGGGCCTGGCGCTCGGGCGTTCGATCTTCGGAGGGTAGCCATGCGAGTCCTCGACGGCGAACAGGTCCTGATGCGCATCTTCATCGGCGAGTCCGACCGCTGGCACCAGCAGCCCCTCTGGATGGCCCTGCTGCAGCGGCTCCGAAAAGACGGCTACGCCGGCGCGACGGTCTTCCGCGGGATCGGCGGCTTCGGCGCACGCAGCGTCCTCCACACGACGCTCCTCGAGCGCCTCTCGCAGGATCTACCGCTCGTCATCGAGATCGTGGACACGCCCGAGCACATCGAGCGGCTGCTACCCGTTCTCGACGAGATGGTCGCCGAGGGCCTGGTCACGATGGAGAAGGTGCGGGTCCTGAAGTACTCGCCGGGCAAGCGCCCGCTCGACGCGCCGTAGCCCGCGGGCGGGGACTCGCCGTAGGCAACGCCGGCCGGAGACCGGCGGTTGCCCCGCCCCTACGAAACGTTGAACGGATGATCCCCGGTGTCGTAGGGGCGGCCCTTGGGCCGCCCGTCAGGGTTTGGCCGCAGCCTCGGGCGTGGCGGCACGTTCTCGCCGCAGCAGCACGGTGATCGGCACGGTCGCGTCTGCCCGCCGCACCGTCAGGACGGCGGCGTCGCCCCAGCGCTTGCCCGCCATCGACCGCGACAGCGTCTCGCGGTCGACGATCGGCGTCCCGTCGAACGTCAAGAGGACCTCCTGGACCTGGAGGCCCGCGCGGGCGGCCGGCGAGTCCTTCTCGACGTCAATGATCTCGAGCTGCTTGTCCTGTTCGCGCGTCCGCGTCGAAATGCCGAGGTCGGGATAGAGAGGCGCGCTCTCCGCCGGAATGCCCCACACGAAGTTCGCGAACGAAGCCTGCACGCTCCGGACCGGCGCCTTCTTCTCGTCTTCGACGGAGAGCGGAATGACCGAGGCCACCTTCCCGGTGAACCATGGCTTGATCTGGCGCTCGATCCCGAGGCCGTACTG
>JANMPW010000445.1:0-2471 GCA_031370065.1 Acidobacteriota bacterium | reverse complement strand
CTGCTGGATCTCGAGGAAGATCTCGCGCTCGTCGGGGGTGATGATGATCTCGACGAGCTCCAGGAACTGCTTGTACTTCTGCGGGAGGGCGTCGGTCAGCTGGCGGATCTGCTTGCGCGAGAGCTTCCGGTGGGCGGGGGCGGGGCCGGTGGCGGTCGCCTGGTCGGAGACCTTCGCCGAAGGGGACGCGGGGACCACCGCCGTGCCGGACGGCGCCGTGCCGGACGTCGTCGTGCCGGGCGGTGCCGCACTCGACGGCCCCTCGACCGTGAGCGCTTTGGCCTTCGGGTCGCCGACGAGAGGGAAGCGCTCGGCGAGCTTCTCGATGCCTTCGACGTTGACCTGCGGCGGCTCGGAGATCGCCAGCGAGACGGGGCCCTCGCCGCGCAGCCGGATCCCCTCGACGATGCGCACGATCGCGCAGGCGCCGTCGCAGGTCTGCGGCACCGCATTTCTCGGGCAGAAGGTGTCGAGCGAGGGCGTGCCCGGGCTGCCGGCCTGCCGGCACGCTTCCGCGATCGTGTTGAGGCACGAAGAGGGCAGCAGGATTTCCTTGTCCGGCAGCATGGGATGCCAGAGCTTCCATGGTCCCGCGCTGACGGCCGCGCGGTAGAAGAGATACTGGACCTCGCCGCGCACGCCGAAGCCCGGCGACGATCTGCCGTAGGTCCAGAGCGCGAGGTCGCGGAACACGTTGTTGCAGTCGGTGAACTCCTGGACGCCAGCCGGTTCTCCATGGAGAACGACCATGCGCCCGGTGTCGCTCGTCAGTCCGCCATAGACTGTTGCCGCGGCTTCGCGGAACTGCTCGTAGCGGTTGCGGTATCCCGGGCCGAGGGGTTCGGGCAGGCCGTCCTGCTCGCGGCGCTTCCAGAAGTCCTCCTTGAAGATCTCGCGCTGGTGCGGCTCGGTCAGCTGCACGAAGAGGTTCTTTTCCTCGGGAAGGATGATCGGCGCAACGTCGTCCTCGAGCCACCGGCGTTCTTCCTCGGGAAGGGCCTTGATTCTCTGGGCCGTCTCCTTCTTGCTGAGCCGGGTCAGATGCCGCGACGCGGCGTCCTGAGCCTGCGCCCGCGCTGAGGCGGGGGTCGGTGCGACCGCGGCTGCCGGCGGCGTGGGTTCCGGTTCGGGCGTCGCGCCCACGGAGCCGCGAGCGGCGACAGGCCCGTAGAACCCGAGCGTGGCCGCGAAGACGAGGACCGCGATGCGTCGCGCCTTCATCGGACTATCGATCTTAACTCCCGCAGTCGATACGGGTATTCCTTGAAGATAGTTTTACGGCGCGCCCCCTGTCGGAGCGATAATTTGAAGTCCGCGTCCGGGAATCTGAACGCATGATTTACCTCGACAACAACGCCTCCACGAAGCTCGATCCCGAGGCTTGGGCCGCGATGGCGGATGCCGCAGAGGCGTTCGGCAACCCGTCCTCGGTCCACGCCGAGGGGCAAAGGGCGCGGCGCGCCATCGAGCAGGCGCGGGACGGGATTGGCGCGCTGATCGGCGCAGCGGGAGGAGAGGTCTTCCTCACCTCCGGCGGCACGGAGGCGAACGCCATGGCGATCTTCGGCGCGGTCGCGGGGCGGCGCGGTCGTGTCGTGATCTCGGGCGTGGAGCACCCGTCGGTGAGGGAGCCGGCCGCGCGCCTGGCCTCGAGCGGGCAGTGCGAGCTCGTCACGGTGGATCCGGATCCTTCCGGCGGGCTCGATCCCGAGCGCGTTCTCGCGGCGGCGATCCCGGGCACGCTGCTCGTCTCCGTGATGGCCGCCAACAACGAATACGGCGGAGTCTTTCCGGTCGCGGCCCTCGCCCCGGAAGTGCGCCGGCGCGGCGCCCTCTTTCATACCGACGCGGTGCAGGCCGCGGGGCGTCTGCCGGCGGGCCCCGACGCCTGGGGCGCGGATCTCGTCTCGATCTCGGCGCACAAGCTGCACGGTCCGAAGGGGGCGGGGGCGCTCTACGTGCGGCGCGGAGTTTCGATCGAAGCCCGCACGCCGGGAGGCGGTCAGGAAAAGAAGCTGAGGGCCGGAACGGAAAACACGCTCGCGATCGTCGGCTTCGGCGCGGCGGCGCGGCTGGCCGCGTGGCGGCAGGCCGAGGATGCGCCTGCGATCGCGCGGCTGCGCGACCGTCTCGAGCGCGGCATCCTCGAGCGGGTCGCGGGAGCGCGCATCGTCGGCGCCGGCGTGGAGCGTTTGCCGAACACGTCGGCGGTGGCCTTCTCCGGCGTCTCCGGCGAAGCGTTGCTCATCCGGCTCGACCTCGAGGGGGTTGCCGTGTCCGTGGGCAGCGCCTGCTCGAGCGGCACGCTCGCCCCGTCGCCCGCGCTGCTCGCGCTCGGGCTGTCGCGGGGGCAGGCGAAGAGCGTCGTGCGCTTTTCGCTTTCCCGGGAGACGACGGCGGAGGAGATCTCGCGCGTCCTCGATCTGCTGCCGGACGCCGTCGCGCAGGCGCGCGGTCTGCCGGCGCCGGTC
>JANMPW010000405.1:0-2176 GCA_031370065.1 Acidobacteriota bacterium | reverse complement strand
GCCAAGGACATCGCGCAGCTCGTGCAGGCGCAGCTCGCGGAGATCGGCGTGAAGATGAACATCCAGACCCTGGAGTTCACCCAGTGGGTCGATCGCTGGCTGAAGGCCGACTTCGACATGGCTCCCGGTCTCAACGGTGGTGGCCCCGATCCGGACTTCTACATCTTCCGGTATTTCACCGATGAGGGGAACCTGAACTTCGTGACGAGCTATAAGAACCCGATCTCGAGCGACGCGATCAAGCAGGCCCGCGCCTCGACCGACGTCGCGAAGCGCAAGGAGCTCTACGCGACCGCACAGAAGGAGCTCGTGAACGGCGTGCCGTTCATCTGGCTCTACGTTGGGCGCGACTACATCGCGACGCTCCCGACGACGAAGGGCTTCATTCACCTTCCGACCGGGTCGGTCATCTACCTGCGACAGACCTGGCTGGACAAGTAGGGATCGTGGGGGGCTTCGGCCTCCCACGATCGCGCGGGTAGGGCATGGGGCGGTATCTGGCGCAACGGCTCGCCGGCGCGGTCCCGACGCTGCTCGGCGTGTCGATCCTCACGTTCTTGTTCATCCGGCTCATCCCTGGCGACGCGATCGCGGCGCGGCTCGGGACGTCCACTGCGCTCACCCCGGAACAGCTTTCGAGCCTGCGCTCGTACTTCGGCCTGGATCAGCCGCTGCCCGTGCAGTTCTGGACCTGGCTGACCGCGCTCCTCCACGGCGATGCCGGCTACTCGATCCGCACCGGCCGTCCGGTGTTGGTGGAGATCGCACAGCGGCTCCCCGCGACCCTCGAGCTCGCCGGTGCCGCGGCCCTCATTGCCATCGCGGTCGGAGTGCCGCTCGGGCTGCTGTCGGCCCTGCGCCCCAGCTCGCGGCTGGACGTCATCGCGCGGATCGGGGGCCTGCTCGCGTTGTCGATGCCGAGCTTCTGGCTCGGCACCCTGATCATCGTGATCTTCTCCCTCTACCTCCGGTGGCTGCCGAATACCGGCGGGTATGTCGAGTTCACCCAGGACCCTCTTGGCAACCTGAGGCTGCTGCTCTTTCCGGCGATCACGCTCGGCCTTGCGCTGGCCGCCGCGACGATGCGCATGACGCGGTCGGCGATGCTCGATGTCCTCGGCATGGACTACGTGCGGACCGCGACCGCGAAGGGCCTCGCCCCGCGCGTCATCGTCCGGCAGCACGTCCTGAAGAACGGACTCATCGTCGTGGTCACGCTGTTGGGCATCCAGGTGGGGCAGCTGCTTGGTGGAGCGGTCGTCGTCGAGGAGATCTTCTCGGTGCCCGGCGTCGGTCGGATGCTCCTGACCGCTATCGTCCAACGCGACTACGCGCTCGTGCAGGGCGCTGTCCTGGGCATCGCGATCCTCTTCGTTGGCGTGAACATCGTCGTCGACGCCCTCTACGGCTACCTGGATCCCCGGATCCGCCTTGGATAGTCCCGCGCCCAGCGGCGCGTACGGCGTTCGTTCGATCGCCAGGGCGCTCGTCGGCGAGCCTACCGCCGCCCTCGGCCTCGGGATGGTGGTCCTCTATGCGCTCGTCGCGGTCGGCGTGGATCTCCTCCCGCTTCGCGATCCGCTGGCCCTTTCATCGCAGCGGCTCGCCGCCCCGACCCGCGAGTTCCCATTCGGCACCGACGCGCTCGGCCGGGATCTGCTCAGCCGTGTCCTGTACGGAGCGCGGCGTTCGATGGAGGTCGCCGTCCTTTCGGTCGCGGGCGCCACGCTGCTCGGCGGCGTGGTCGGCCTCGCGGCGGGATACGTCGGCGGGCTACTCGACCTGATCTTGGGTCGGGTCATGGATGTGTTCTTCGCTTTCCCTGCGATCCTCCTGGCGCTCGGTATCGTCGCAGCGCTCGGGACGGATCCGAAGAACGTGATCATCGCGATCGCCATCGTCTACACGCCGATCTTCGCCAGGGTCGTTCGCGCTCCGGTGCTCTCGATCAAGGAGCTTGACTTCGTGGAGGCTGCGCGGGCGATCGGGGCTCGTCCCGTGCGGATCGTGGCGCGACATATCGTGCCGAACCTCCTGTCGACGCTCATCGTGCAGATCAGCCTCGCCCTCTCGTGGGCCGTGCTCACTGAGGGGGCGCTCTCGTTCCTTGGCCTATCCGCGCAGCCCCCAGCGCCGTCGTGGGGGGTGATGCTGAGCGAGGGTCGCCAGTACCTTG
>JANMPW010000373.1:0-1513 GCA_031370065.1 Acidobacteriota bacterium | reverse complement strand
TTCGGGCGAGCGACGTCATGGCATGCGAGACGTCCGCCCCTCTATTCCTGAACCGTCCTTGAACGGCCGCCCTCGCCGGGGTAAGGTCCGCCCACTTCGTTCCGCCTCAGCCGACAGGTTCATGAAGGAGAGTTGAAGGATGGCCGTGATCGACGTGATGGCCCCAAGACGCTTCGGGGAAACGAGCCGAAAAGACGCCTGGTGGGTGGTTCCCGCCCTGACCGGCGCGACCCTTCTCTCTTTCGTGGTCTATGCGACGTGGGCGGCGTTCCAGGGCGAGCACTATCACTTCGGCAACTACCTTTCGCCCTTCTATTCTCCGGAGATCTTCGGCAACTCGCCTCATAGCTGGTTCGGTCCTCTGCCCGCGTTGTGGCCCGCCTTCGTCCCTTTTTCGCCCGCCCTGCTGATTCTCTGGGCGCCGGGCGGTTTCAGAATGACCTGCTACTACTATCGCGGCAGTTACTACAAGGCTCTCTGGGCCGATCCGCCTGCGTGTACGGTGGGCGAACCGCGGCACAAGTATCTGGGCGAGAACTCTTTCCCGCTCATCCTTCAGAACCTTCATCGTTTCTTCCTTTACGTCGCCCTTGTATTCATCCTGCTGCTCGCTCACGACGCATACAAGAGCTATTGGTTCGACAATGGCGCCGGCGGCGCTCAGTTGGGTATGGGCGTGGGATCGTTGGTCCTGACCGTGAACACACTCCTGCTTGGCGGCTACACGTTCTCGTGTCATTCATTGCGGCATCTGGTCGGCGGCAAGCGCGACTCGGTGTCCAAAGGCTTCTGCCCGGGGGCTTACACCTGCGTGTCCGCGCTCAATCGCAAGCACATGGCCTTCGCGTGGTTCTCGCTCTTCTGGGTCGCCTTCTCCGACATTTACGTACGAATGCTCTCGATGGGCCGCTGGACCGATCTCCGGATTCTCTAGTTCAAGCCTCTCCACAGACAATGGCTGATTACACCACGTTTGAACACGACGTCCTCGTCATCGGGGCGGGCGGATCGGGCCTGCGCGCCGCCATCGAAGCGCGCGCCGAAGGTGTCTCGGTCGGCCTCGTCTGCAAATCCCTGCTCGGCAAAGCGCACACCGTCATGGCCGAAGGCGGCGTTGCCGCGGCGCTCGCGAACGTCGATGAGCGGGACAGCTGGAAGGTTCATTTCGCCGACACCATGCGCGGGGGCCAGTACGTCAACAACTGGCGGATGGCCGAGCTTCATGCGAAGCAGTCGCCCGATCGAGTGCGCGAACTCGAAGCCTGGGGCGCGGTCTTCGATCGCACTCCTGACGGCAAAATACTTCAGCGCAACTTCGGCGGACACCGCTATCCCCGTCTCGCTCACGTCGGCGATCGCACGGGTCTTGAGCTGATCCGCACGCTTCAGGATCACGCGGTTCATCTTGGCATGGACATCCACATGGAGTGCACAGTGGTGTCGCTCCTGAAGGACGGCGATCGGATCTCCGGAGCGGTCGCATACGACCGCGTGCGGGGCGGTTTCAAAGTCT
>JANMPW010000330.1:0-1712 GCA_031370065.1 Acidobacteriota bacterium | reverse complement strand
ACGAGGTCTCGTCCATGACGTGGCACCAGTGGCACCACACCGCGCTGATCGAAAGGAGGACAGGCTTGTCCGCGGCACGCGCCTCGGCGAAGGCCTCGTCACCCCACGGTCGCCAGGCGATCTCGTGCGCCCGATTCGGGCGCGGCGAGAAATGGGGTCCGCTCACTCCGTCTGATCGAGCTCGAGATGCAGATCGACCTCGACGGAAATGTGGATCTGCCCGCCGCCGGGTGCCTGCTTCCCCGCCTTCGGGCAGAAGACCTGCGCGTGGTGAAGGCCCAAAACCGGCATAAACCGAGTGTATGGAGTGTTTCGGATACGTCCCGGGCCCTTTCATCCGACGGAACCGGGCCGTAGACTGAGCGTCGGAACACCTCAAGGAGGACCGTCTTGGCGATCGACACCACTCCACCGCAGACCACCCCCAGCGACGCCGTCGTGAGCCTCACCGCCAAGGCGTCGGACAAGCTCAAAGAGATCATCGCGAAGCAGGGTCGGACCGACCTCGCTCTCCGCGTCTACGTCACACCGGGCGGCTGCTCGGGCTTCTCATACGGCATGACCTTCGCCGAAGGCGTGGATGAGGGCGACACCGTGATCGAGCACGACGGCGTGAAGGTCGTCGTGGATCCGATGAGCGCGATGTACGTGAAGGGGAGCGAGATCGACTTCGTCGACGCGCTCATGGGCGGAGGCTTCGCGCTCCGCAACCCGAACGCCGTGTCGAGCTGCGGCTGCGGTCAGTCCTTCAAGACGGCCGAAGACACCGGCACCGCGAAGGCCTGCGCCCACTAGGCCGGTCATCGCAGGGGCTCCGCCCCTGCCACCCCCGAGTACGAGATCGAATGGGCCGCCGAAATGGCGGCCTTTTCATTTCTTCACTACATGATCGTCCCGACTCGAGGAAGAGCCATCGGTTCAGGTGGCAGTCATGTCGTCGCCGGCTCCAGCTGGAGGCCGGTCGAGAACGCGGCGTTCTTCGCGAACACCGTGACCGCGGTCGTCGCCTCGAACAGCTGCTCGTTCGTCATGCCGAGCCGCTTGAGGGTGTCCGCGCGGTGGCCCACCGAGTAGAGCGCGCTGTTCGCAAGGCTCGTACCGTACGCGACGAGCTCCTTGTTCAGTCGAGAGACATCGCCCTCATGGATCGCGGCGATCTCGCGGTCGAGCACGAGCTTGCAGAACGCCGGATCGTTCGCCATATAGAGGAAGTACCGCGGGATGTCGCCGAGCTTTGCCCGGACCTCCTGCAGGACCGGAGTCGAGACCTCGAGCGCCCGCATCGGCGCCACATCCTTGAACGCAGCGATGGCGTTCTCGAAGAGGTTGATCGAGGTGACATGCGCGATGGTCGCCACACTCGCGGCGACCAGCACGAGCATCCGCTTCTGCTGATTGAGCATCGTGCGGCTCGTGGGCGAGCTCGGCCTGCGTGACCATCAAGATCGACGGGCGAAGGCCCTGCGCGCGCGCGGACTCCTCCGGAAGCCGGACCGTCGGCATCGTCGTCCTCCTAGCGCCCGCGGGCCCATTCGTCGCGCACGATGGCCCACACCATCAGGTCGTGAAATGTGCCCTTCGCGTAGATCGCCTGTCGGCTGATCCCCTCGAATCGGCATCCGCATTTCTCCGCGACGCGCCACGAGCCGACATTCCGGGGATCCATGCGGATGACGATGCGGTTCAGCGCCATGCGCCGGAACCCAAAGTCG
>JANMPW010000325.1:0-5179 GCA_031370065.1 Acidobacteriota bacterium | reverse complement strand
GCGATCCTGCTGTACCTCTCGCGAGGCAAGGGAAGCCGCGTCCTGCAGGCGGCCGGCTTCGCGTGGCTCTTCCTCTTCGCCGCACTCCTGTCGCTCTCGGCGATGACCGCCCTCGGGCTCCCCCACAGCCTCGAGGCCTACCAGTACTGGAGGATCCTCTTCGTCGTGGCGCTCTGCGTCGCCACGATCCGGATGGATCGGGACATCTCCCTCGTCAAGCCGCTCGCGGTGACCGCCGTTGCAGGGATCCCGTTGTCGCTCCTGATCGTTTCCCTCGCGACCCGCGGCGCGGGCGCCACCATCGCCGACAGCCCGTACTTCATCGTCCTCCACCTCGGCATCCTCGGCGCCGGGTGGCTGCTCGCCGCCGTCTTCGTCTACCAGAGCCCGAGGGCGGGGCTCGGACGGCAGTGCGCCGGAGCGATCGCCCTCCTGACCGCCGGCGTGCAATTCGCATCCGTCGTCGTTCTCAATAATCTCAACCAGGCGGCGACGAAACTCCCAGCCGGGGTGGCCATCGCGCCGAAAGCCCCGGCGCAAGGCTTCCTGCTCCTGCCATACATCGGATTCCTCGACATGCTGCTCGAGATGCTCTTCGGCATCGGCCTGATCATCTGGGCGATGGAGGATACCGAGCGGCGCCTCGCGACGCTCCACGCCCGCACGGTGGACGACACCCGGCGCTCGCAGCGCCGCGCGTGGCTCGACCCGCTGACCGAAATGCACAACCGGTTCTTCCTCGACGAAGTCCGGCCGGAGCTCGAGCAGAGCGACGCGGGCGGGTCGATCGTGCTGATCGACATCGACGGCCTGAAACGCATCAACGACGAGGAGGGCCACGAGGAGGGCGATCGAGCGATCTGGACCGTCGCGAGCGGCATCAAGAAGCTCGTCCGCGGCAACGACCACGTCATCCGCTGGGGCGGAGACGAGTTTCTCGTGATCCTGCCCGGCATGGACGAGGAACTCGCAAGGCGGCGTTTCTACATGCTCCCGGCCAAAATCGACGAGGTCAAGCAGTCGCCGCGGCCCAGCGGCAAGCCCTACCTGAAGTTCCTCGCCGCTTCGATCGGGGTCCACCCCTACTCGCGGCGGGTGGGCCTCGACCTCGCCCTCGCGCAAGCCGACCGCGTCATGTACGAACGCAAGCGCGCCCACCGCGAGCTGCGCGGGCCCGCAAAAGAGAGGACCTGATGAACTACTACTGGACCGAGTGCCCCAGGTGCGGGTGCCAGGTGACGATCCATTTCATCGAGAACGCGGCCGGCCTCACGGGCTCGGTCCGCCGATGGTCGTCGGATCGCGTGACCAACGACGGCCGGCAGCTCCAGGTCGCTCGCGCGGACATCGGCCCGACCGGCAACTTTCAGGGGAGCTGCGTGTGCGGCGGGCCGATCGCGGTGGACGCCGCCCGCATCGAGCGGGCGACTACGGAGAGGCCGGCGTAAGAGACGGGTTTTTCTAGTTTCAGGTTTCAGGACTCAACGTGAAGCGCGTTCCAATCGAGGACTCTTTCGATCTCCATTCCTTTCGCCCACGAGACACGGCATCGGCAGTCGACGAGTATCTCGTCGAAGCCCGGAAGTCGAGATTTCGCGAGGTTCGCCTGATTCATGGAAAAGGGATCGGCGTGCGCCGGGCCGAAGTACGTCGCCTACTCCTAAAGCGCCGGGACATCGACGGCTACTTCGATGCTCCGCCCGAGCGGGGCGGGACGGGCGCGACCATCGTCCTCTTGAAGCCTGAAGCCTGAAACCTGGAACCAGGAACCGGTCTCTTTTTCAGACGCCCTCGATCTCGATCGAAAGCGGCATCGCGGCGCGGACCGTCTTGGAAATGATGCAGTACTTTTCGGCAAGCGCGAGCGTCTTCTCGATCTGCGCCTTCTGGTCCGCGAGCAGCGAGGCCGGCACGCGCGCGTGGATGACGGCCTTCTGCATGCGGTAACCGCCGGCCGGATCCTTGCCGAGCTCGCCCACCAGGCGGACCGTGGGCTCAGCATAGGCGATGCCGAGTTTCTTCAGGAAGATCGCCCAGGTATTCAGAAAGCACGCACCGAGCGAGGTCAGCAGGAGCTCCTCCGGGTTGGCCCGGCCGCCCGCGCCGCCGAGCGACTTTGCGCCGGCGAAGGAAATTGTGGCACCCTCGGGCACCTCGGCTTCTCCGCCGCCCGCGCCGTCTCCCGACCACGCCGCGTTGACCTGAAAGCGATGGATCTCTTCAGTTTCTGCCATGGCGCGATGATGCCATAGTCATGCGTCGTGAGCCGTGAGTTGTGAGTCTTCGCGCTCAGTTACTGCTCGGTCTGTGTGTGATGGTGGGCGGCGCGTGCGCGACGGCGCCGAAACAGACGGAAGCGTCGCGCAGGGTCGCCACCAATCCTCGCGCGATCGTCGAGGGCCGCGTGCGGGACGCCGACGGAAAACCGGTTGCGGGAGTCAGCGTGCGCGGCATTCCGGTGGGCAAGGATGTTCCCTGGAGCTCCGTCGCGGTGACCGGGTGCGACGGGAGTTTCCGCCTGAGCCTGCCGGCGCCCGCGAGCTACACCTTTCTCCTGCTCTGGCAGGGAACAGGCGTCATCACGCCGGACCCGCAGGACCCGTCTCGCACCAGCGTCTCCGTCGCGCCGGGTTCGGTGATCAAGGGCGTGGACCTCACGTTCCTCGCTGACCAATGGCGTGACGTCACGGCTTGTGCTCCGGCGGCGACGTCGACGCCTTCCTGCCCGTGAGTCCCGCTTATAATTCTTCGCGATGGCCGCAAGTTCGAAGACCGAGCGTCGTCGCGTGCGCTGCGTGATCAACGGCAGGCAAATCGACGTCTGGGAAGGATACCGGCTCTGGGACGCGGCGCTCGACGCCGACGCCCGGTTGTGGAAGTGGTGCGGCGGCGAGGGCCTCTGCGCAACGTGCGCCGTCATCCCGGTCTCCGGCGCCGACAACCTGACGCCCTCGACGAAGCTCGAACGGTTCTCGCTTGCCCTCTGGTTTGCGAAGCCGCTCGCGCTCGTGCGCGGGCGCTGGAAAGAGCGCGGCGTGCGCCTGGCCTGCCAGGCCTACGTCAAGGGCCCGGTCGAAGTCGTGGGCGTTCTCGGAGCAGCGGGGAAAGAGGCGCGCAAGGCCGCGGGTATCGCGTAGACCGCCCACCTCCATGAAGCGCCTCGCACGCCGCTTCGCCTCCTTCACCGCCGCGGGCGGCCTCCTGTACCTGGGCGGCTCGTATCTGGCGGCGCGCGCGCTCGCGCGGCGGCTCGTCGCGCCCGAGGGCCTCGGCCCCGCGCCCGGACGCCACGAAGACCTCCTGGTTGCGCTCGAGTCGGCCGCCACGGTCGTCGCGAACCTGCGGCACCGTGGCTCTGCGCGCCTGCCGGTGGAACTCTCCGCCATCTTCGCCTCGCCGGGTGAGCCCGAGCGGCGGCCGACGATCCTGTTCCTCCACGGCAAGGGCGGCGACGCGAGTGAATGGGAGTCCGATGCGCTGCGGGCGCTCCGGCTCGGGTACAACGTGCTGCTGCCGGACCTGCGGGGGCACGGCCGGAGCGGAGGCAGCTTCTTCACGTTCGGGTTCCTCGAGAAGGAAGACCTCGCGCTCACCTTCGCCGCCGCCAGGGACGGCTTCGGCCTCGACGCGGACCGGATCGGAATCCACTCCTGCTCGGCGGGCTCTTCGGTTGCCCTCGAGTTTGCCGCCGACCGCACCGGGGTTCGCGCGATCTGGCTCGAGTCGCCCTTCGGCAGGCCACGGGAGATGGCGCGCCACTACCTTTCGCGCACGACGGGGCTGCCCGCGCCGCTGCTGGCGCTCACGAGCCGCCTCGCCATCGCAGGCGCGGTCGCACGGGTCCGGCGTGAACTCGGCGCCCGGGAGGGCTCCGGCGGCCTCGCCCTACTCGATCCGATCCGCGCCGCCGCGCGTGTCACCGCGCCCATACTTCTCGTGCACGGGGAGGGCGACCGCCTCGTGCCGATCCGTTTCACGCACGCGCTCGCCGCGGCCCTGCCCCCGCGCAGCGCCGTCTGGAACGTCTCCGGCGCCGGACACTGCCATCACGACGACGAGCCCGCGGCCGTCGCCAAGCTCGCCTATACGCGCAAGTGGACGGAGTTTTTCGGAACGTACATGCCGGCGTAGGAGTCTGTGGTCTGTGGTCTTCTGTAGGGGTCTCTACCGACTACCGACTCTCTTGCGCGGATCCTCCGTCCTCCCCTTCAGCTGCCCGCACGCCGCCGAGGCGTCGGGGCCCTTGCTGCGCCGCACCGTGACGGTGACGCGGGCGTCGGCGATCGTCTTCACGAAGCGTTCGATCGCCGGCTCGTCGGGCCGCTTCCAACCCGGCAGGTAGGTCGAGTCCTCGTTCAATGGAATGACGTTGACCTTGACCTCGAGCCCGGAGAGCAGCCGCGCGAGCTTCAGCGCGTCCTGCTCCCGATCGTTGACGCCGGCGATGAGCACGTACTCGACGAGGATCCGGCGGCGGGGCTCGAGCGGCCAGGCGCGCATCGCGCGCACGAGATCCGGAATCGGGTAGGTGCGCGTGATCGGCATGAGCCGCGTGCGCGTGGCCTCGTCGGCGGCGTTCAGGGACACGGCGAGGTTGGGCCGGCGCGGGAGCGCCGCGAAGCTCGCGAAAGCCGAAGTGATCCCGGAGGTCGAGACGGTGACCCGGCGGGGCGGAATGATCTCGAAGAGGATCTCGAGCGCCGGAAGCACGCCCTCCGGGTTCAGGAACGGCTCCCCCATTCCCATGAACACGACCCGCAGACCCTCCGTCGTGCGTCCCGTCGCGTCGAGCACGGCGTAGAGCTGACCGAGGATTTCCCCGGCGGAAAGATTGCGCCCCGCCCCGAGCCGGCCTGTGACGCAAAACGCGCAGTCCACGGCGCAGCCCGTCTGGGAGGAGACGCACACGGTGAACTTTTCGGTGGGAGGAGTCGAGTCCCGAGTCCCGAGGGACGAGGGTCGGGTAGGGGCAACGGCGCGGGCGTCGGTGAATTCGTTGACCTGTGCGAAGGTAGTCGAGCCGGGCATGTACACCGCCTCGATCAGCGCGCCGTCGCAAAGCCGCAGGCCGAGCTTGACGCTCCCGTCCGCGGCTTCGTCGCGGCGCTCGATCTCGGGAAGGCGTAGCGGCATCTGCGCCGCCAGTCGCTCGCGCAGCGCTCCCGGAAGCTCGGTCATC
>JANMPW010000320.1:0-2233 GCA_031370065.1 Acidobacteriota bacterium | reverse complement strand
CCGCGGGAAGCAGCTTCTCGAGGCGCAGGCGCATCTCGAGGCGGATCACGCGGTCCTGCACAGTGAGGGCGAAGGTCCGCGCGTAGAGCGCCATTCCGATGAAGGCCAGGGCCATGAGCATTGCGAGGACCGTCAGCCAGGAAAATGCCTTCACGACCTGGTACAGCGACCAGATCAGGTTGATGAAGAGGATCCCGAGGATCCCGGCGTGGAACGGCGGGACGATGCGGGTGTGATGCTCGAAGGACTGCTTCGCGCCGCTCACAGTGCCACGTTCTTGACGAAAAAGTCCGCGGCGACAACCTGCCCGTTGACGAGCTGGCGGGCCTGCTCGGGCGACATCTCGAGCGTGCCGCCGGATTCTCCGCCCGAGCTCGTCAGGACGATCTGGATGGTCACCGGCACGCCGCGGCTCGAGGGGTCGGAGAGTGCCCGAGCCGCCGCGTTCAGCGCGTTGAAGACGGCTTCCTCGGTGTTCGTGGTGACGAGCAGCCGCGTCTTGCCGCGGAAATTCGTCAGCTTGTACTGCGTGATCCCCGCGCCGTCGAAGACCTTGGCGAAGGCGGACTGGAGGTTCACGTCGACCTGTTGGAACGAGGGGCCCGCTCCGTCGGCGGCGGACTTCTCGGCCTGGGACGGCAGGGCCATGCGGGGCGTCTTCTCCCGTAGGTAGTCCTGCAGGCGCGGCGGGACCGGCGCGTTGGGAGCCGCCGTGGGCTTGCGGCTGTCCGGCGTGTCGAGGGCCACGACGTTGCCGAAGTTTTCCTTGTTGTATTGGTCGGACCCCTCGACGTCGACCTGGTCGAGCTTGATCGCTGTCACCGTGCCGTTCTCGAGCGTGATGATGGCCTTGTCGCCCTTCAGGGTGTACTTCGTCCGGGCAAAAATCAGCGAGCCGTCCTTCAGCTTGACGACGTAGCCGAGCGCGGCAGTTGCGGCAAAGACGAGCGCGAAGACCGCCAGGAACAGACTCTTTCTCACGATCGCGAAGCCTCCTCCGCCCGCAGCCGGACGGCGTTTGACACAACGTCCTGGGCCACTAATGATAGCACCCGCATGCTCATCGTGATGGACGCGGCCGCGACCGCGGAAGAAGTCCGCCGAGTCGTCGGGGTCATCGAGACGCTTGGGCTGCAGGCGCACCCCATCCCCGGGGCGCAGCGCACGGCCATCGGCATCACGGGCAACAAGGGAACGATCGATCGCGGGGCCTTCGAGAACCTGCCCGGCGTCAGCGACGTCATCCCGGTCTCGGCGCCCTACAAGCTGGTCTCGCGGGAGGCCAAGCGGGAGAACACGGTCGTCTCGGTCGGGGGCGTGCCCGTCGGCGGAAAGCGTCTGGCCGTGGTCGCCGGCCCTTGCGCAATCGAGTCCGAGGCGCAGGCGCTCGAGATCGGCCGCCTCGTCAAGGAGGCCGGCGCCTCGCTCTATCGCGGCGGCGCCTACAAGCCGCGGACCTCGCCCTACTCCTTCCAGGGCCTCGGGGCCGAGGGGCTGCGGATTCTATCGCGCGTCCGCGCGGAGACGGGGCTGCCGACCATCACCGAGGTGCTCGACACCGAGACCGTGGACCTGGTGGCCGAGCATGCCGACTGTCTGCAGGTGGGAGCGCGCAACATGCAGAACTTTTCGCTGCTGAAGCGGCTCGGGCGCCTGCGAAAGCCCGTCCTGTTGAAGCGCGGCCTCTCGGCGACGCTCGAGGAACTGCTTCTGTCGGCCGAGTACCTGCTGGCCGAGGGCAACTACGAGGTGATCCTGTGCGAGCGCGGTATACGCACGTTCGCCGACCACACGCGCAACACGCTCGACCTCTCGTCGGTCCCGTATGTCCAGCGGATCTCGCACCTGCCGATCGTCGTCGATCCCTCGCACGGGACGGGAAAACGCTCCAAGGTGCTCCCGCTCTCTCGCGCAGCGGTTGCGGTCGGCGCGGACGGCCTGCTGATCGAGGTGCATCACCAGCCCGAGCTCGCGCTGTCCGACGGGCCCCAGGCGATCCTGCCCGAGATGTTCCGAGAGCTCGTGGACCAGATCCGGCTCCTGGCGCCCGTCGTCGGGCGCACCGTGTGAAGGGGATCCTCGTCCTCGAGGACGGCACGGTCTTCCGGGCCGAGGCCATCGGCCGGCCCGGCACTTCCTTCGGCGAGCTCGTGTTCAACACCGCGATGAGCGGCTACCAGGAAGTGCTCACCGACCCGTCGTACTCGGGGCAGATCGTGGTGATGACCGCGGC
>JANMPW010000282.1:0-2714 GCA_031370065.1 Acidobacteriota bacterium | reverse complement strand
GGCAAGCCTGATGGTCGAGGGCGGCGCCGAGACGCTTTGGAGCTTCTTTCACGCGGGGCTCGTCGATCGCGTTGCAGCCTTCCTGGCACCCCGGGTCATGGGCGGCGATCGGGCACGCGGGAGCGTTGGCGGCAAGGGTTTTGCCCTGCCGGGCACACCGCGGCTCTCGGACGCGCGGGCCGAACAGATCGGCGAAGATCTGCTCGTAACCGGGCGCCTCCAATAGACTCTCGGCCATGTTCACCGGCATCGTGACCGGGCTCGGCAAGGTTGCCGCGGTCGAGAAGCGCCGCGGAGGATTGCGGCTCTCGATCACGCCACCGGCCGGCTTCGGGCGTTTCGCGGCGGGCGAGAGTGTTTCGGTGTCCGGCGTCTGCCTGACGGCGGTCGCCGCCGGGCGCGGCCTCGTCGCGGACCTGTCGACGGAGACGCTGCGGCGCTCGCGGCTGGGTCGCCTCGGCGCCGGCGACGCGGTGAATCTCGAGCGGGCGCTCTGCTGGGGAGACCGGCTCTCCGGACACTTCGTCATGGGACACGTGGACGGAACCGTACGCCTTTGCCGGGTCGCGCGCGCCGGCAATTCGTGGACCTTCACGTTTCAGGTGCCGCGAGATCTCTCACGCTTCGTCGTGGTCAAGGGGTCCGTCGCCCTCGACGGCGTGAGCCTGACGGTCGCAGCCCGACGCGGGAACCGGTTCGACGTGGCCGTGATTCCGGAGACCCACCGCCGCACGACGCTGGGCACAGGCAAGCCTGGTGACGCGATTCACTTCGAGGCCGACGTTTTCGCGCGTTATGGCCGCGCCGCGGCGATACGCAGGGTCCGCGCCTACCGGTCCCGGGGATGATCGTCTTCGAGCAGGCGGCGGCGCCACTGGTGCGTGCTGGCGAAGCCCTCATCGCTGGCCGGCGGATCGCGGGCCGGCTTCTGCCGTACGGCCCGGAGGCGGGCGGCATCCCGTTCCGATTCGATCCGGTGGACCGGCGCTTCGTGTTCCCGAAACCGGAGGCGACGATTGCGGTGGGGCCCGCAGAGCCGGACCGGTGGACCGAAGCGCTCACGCGTGTGCCGTCCGGGCCGGTTCTCATCGGCCCGTGCTCGTCCGCGGAGCCGGTCCGCGGCGCGTTCCGGGCGGCTGCCGAAGCCGCGCTCTCGTCGGGCAGGCCGGTCTATCTGCTCGATCCCGAGCCCGGCGCAGTTCCGGACGGCGCCCGACAGGCTGCGGTCGTGCTCTGTTCGTGGCGGCCGGGACGCCCCGAGGCGGCCTTCCCGGGACTGGCGCCTGCCCGGGCCGCGGGTCTGACCTGCGCCGTGCTCTTTCCCTTTCTGCCAGGCTGGACGGGCGAACCCGATGCGATCCAAGCGCTGGTGGCCGCGGCGAAGGAGGCGGGGGCGGCATCGGTAACGGCGCTCGCTCCGGCGGCAGACGGCGAGGGGCGGCGGGGGATCGTCGAGGCGCGATCGGTCGCCGAGCCCGTGGCGGAGGAGCGATTCTTCGACCTCGTGCATCACGGCGACTGGAGTGAGCGCTTGCCAGACCGGCTTGCGGAGGCTCACGCGGTCGCGGCGCGTCACGGCCTCGCGTCGATGCCGCCGCGGCCCGTCGGCCGACTGGAACGCCCCGGCAACGCGGCGGCGGCGGCGAGGCTGGAGGAGATGGCCGAGCGCCTCGAGAAGGACGAGCACCGCGCCGCTCTCCTCCATGCGGCCGTGCGCTGGATCGACGAATCCCGCAGGGACCTTTCGGCCGTCGCGCGGGAGGGCAACTTCCGGAAGGTGTTTCCGTTCGGCCCGGAGATCGCGGGGGAAGCGGAGGCGGCGCTGGGGGAGGCGCGGTGAGCGCCGCCGGCCTCTACGTCCACCTGCCGTACTGCGCGTCGCGGTGCGCCTATTGCGCCTTCGTCGTGACGACGGACGGTTCGAGCCGCGAGCGCTATCTCGAGGCGGTGGAGCGGGAGGCCGCGATCCTGGCGCCCGAGGCGGCCGGCACGGCGTTCGATTCGATCTATCTCGGAGGAGGGACGCCTTCGCTCCTGCCCCCGGCCGCGATTACGCGGACGCTCACGGCGCTACGGGCACGATTTTCCATCGCCGACGATGCCGAGGTGTCCTTCGAGGCGAACCCGGAGGACGTCACAGCGGAGGCGGTCGCGGCGTGGGGGAAGGCCGGAGTCAACCGCATCTCCGTTGGTGTGCAGTCGCTCTCGGATGCGGAGCTCTCGGCCGTGGGGCGCCGGCACGACGCCGCGCGGGCACGCGCCGCGCTCGCGGAACTGGTGCGGTCCGGGCTGTCGGTGTCCGGCGACCTGATCCTGGGCTTGCCCGGCCAGACGCGCGAGAGCTTCCTCTCAAGCCTCGCGGGTTTGTGCGACGCGGGTGTCGAGCACGTGTCGATCTACTTGCTCGAGACCGAGAAGACGAAGACGATCGAAGAGGACCGGCGCCTCCATCCGGACCGCTACCTTTCCGACGACGCCCAGGCCGAGCTATGGCTCGAGATGGGCGAATTCCTCGCCGGCCGTGGATTCGCCCACTACGAGATCTCGAACTGGGCGCGCAGCGGCCGCGAGGCGCGCCACAACGTGAAGTACTGGCTGCGAACGCCCACACTCGGTCTCGGAGTGTCCTCTCACGAGCTCTGGGGCGGACGCAGGCGCGCGAACGTGTCCAACCTCGACCAGTACCTCGCCTTGCTGAGCGAGGGCCGCAGGCC
>JANMPW010000272.1:0-1825 GCA_031370065.1 Acidobacteriota bacterium | reverse complement strand
GGTGGCCGAAAGGCGCGGTACGCCGTGGCGATCACGCCCGTCTCGGCCGGCTGCGACGCGGACGGCTCGGCCGCCTGGCGGGCCGCCTCGAGCGCCGCGATCACTTTCGGCGGGTAAAGCGCGGGGTCGAGCCTTGCGTTGGGCTGGTACGAAAGAAACGACTCGAGGACCGCCTCGCCCTCCTCTGCCCTGCCGAGCGCGGCCAGGCTCGCCCCCTTGTAGAAGAGGAGACCCGGCAGGATCTTCTGCCGCTCTTTTTCCTGTCCGGGTTTTGCGCTCTCGGCGTCCAGGGTCTCGAGGGTCGCGAGCGCCTGCGTGTAGTTGCCGAACTTGAACTGCTCCTTGGCCTTCGTGAAGAGCTCGGGCAGCGTGGCGGCGGACGCGGAGACGGCGATGAGGAGGGAGAGGATCGAGGCGGCAAAATCACGACGCATGGGGCACCTCCGGGACATGCCGATCATACGTCTAGATACGCGGTCGGGGGTCGTGAGTGATGAGTCAATGAGTCTTGAGCACGGACGGCTCAGAACTCACGACTCACAACTCACGACTCAAAATCAAAACAAAAGGGGCGGCCGAAGCCGCCCCTGGAGAAAACGAAGCCGGATGCCTTCTAGAAGGTGATCTTCAGGGCCGCCCGGAACAGGCGCGGCGCCTGGCGCGCCGTGAAATTGTTGTAGTTCGTGTTGGTCTGCTGCTGGTTCGGGTCGTAGAGGGAGCAGGGCGCCGGGTACGTGACGCCGGTGCAGTCGGTGTATCCGGCCGGCTGCGAGGTCGAGAACCGGACGTCTTTCAGCGTCACCTGCTGCCTGTTCAGAAGGTTGAACATGTAGACCTGCGGCGTGACGGTCACAGGCCCGAGAGCGATCGGGTACCCGAGCGTGAGGTTCACCTCGTAGAGGGTCGGAAGCGTCTGGGCGGACCCGCGCTCGACGAGCTGGATCTCGGCGCCGTAACCCGAGTTGAAGTAGCCCTGCTTGTTGAGCGGAGCGCCCGATTGAACGTAGAAATTGAGGCCCGCATACATCTTGAAGGGTGTCGTGTACGAGGCATCGAGGCGGAATCTCCAGGGAACGTCGAGGAAAAGCCTGCCCTGGTTGTTGTGCTGGAACTGGAAGTAGTCGAAGTCGGCGTTGATCCCGGGGTCGGTCTGGCCGCGGCCCTGGCGGACCTCACCGTCGTAGTTGCCTCTCAGGCTCGAGTAGACGACGGAAGCCTGCGCCCACAGCACGTTGGTGAACTGCTTGCGCGCAACCATTTCGCCGCCCCAGTACGTCCGCTTGGCAGCGCCGATGGGCGGGATCCGGTCGAAGCAGCCACCCGACGTGCCGTCGAGACCGTTGCAACCCGGGACCTCGCCAAGCGCGAGCGGGCTGTCCGAGCCCGGGTTGATGATCGCGCACGTGTTGAAGTTCGTGAGCGGGCTCGAACCGTCGAGGTCGCAACGGTCCTCGATCACGTTGCCGAGGTTGCGGTACATGCCCTTGACGCCGACCGAGAAGCTCGGATCGAGCAGCATGTCGAAGCCGGCGGAAATCTCGTCCTGATAAATCCCTTTGATGTTGGGTTGCACCGGCTCCGTGAAGGCGCCGCCCTGAAAGAACGCGGTCTCGTGGCCGATGACGGTGGGGTCCTGAGCCGTTTCGGTCGGGGAGAAGTTGTACGACGTGCCGTTCGTCTGGGCGCCGTATGCGCGCACGTTCAGGTCCGTCGGGAGCGAGTAGTAGAACCGGCCATAGAAGGCGTAGAGTTTCATTTCGCCGTTGGCCTTCGGGTCCCAGATCACGCCGACGCGCGGCTGCCACTCGTTGGTGGTCTTGAAAGC
>JANMPW010000278.1:0-12587 GCA_031370065.1 Acidobacteriota bacterium | reverse complement strand
GCGGTCTGCGGTCTAACTACGCGGGCTACCTCTTCGCCGCGTCGAGCGTCGTCAGTGTCGTCGATTCGCGCTGGAGCACGTTGACACCGTAGCCCTTCTTCGTGATGAAGACGACGTCCACCTGCAGGTAGGAAACGCCCTTTGGCAGCAGCTCCCTGCGATAGTGCCAGACCTCCTGGTAGTTGTTCGCGGCCTCCTGGGCCTGTGTGCCTGGTCCCGAGTAGCGGTCGTTGATGGATGCGATCTGTCCCGACGACAGCTTGGATCCGGCCGCCCGAGCCTCTGCGCGGGCCTGGCCCACGGCGATCGCCCCCGCCTGCGACGAAACCGAGGACAGGCCCGCGGCGTCGCCGGCGTCATCGCCGGTCCGGATCGGCTTTCGCCCGCCGTACGTCGGCGGCCCGAGCAGGACGAAGACCATGCCCCGGTCCGTCAGGCTGCCGCGCTTCTTCTCGTCCTGCACGAACTTGGCGTCGGCAAACGCCACGCGCCGCTCGAAGCCCGTCCGGAACGTGTTGTCGCTGGTCCCCGGCCTTGGGTTTCTCGCCTCCCAGAACTTCCCGACGAATTCTGCGCGTTCTCCGTCGCCTTCAAGTTGCGGCCACGCGCGATTCTCGTCGGCTGTCATGAGCCACTGCACCGGCCCCTCGACCCACGTCTCGTTGGCCGGTTCGCTGATATTGGCCGGCGGCTTGAACTCCTGGTAGGCGTTGAAGAGCGAAGGCCCCCCGCTCCTCACGGTTTCCGCGGGCGTCAGGGACTGGCGGGCTTGCTCGAACGCCGCGACGGCCTTCTTCGAATACATCGCGGGATCGATCGAGGCGTTCGGTGTGCCGCGCAGGAACGTCTCGAAATTGGCGCGCGCCTCGTCGGCCCGGCCGAGATTCGCCTCGCAGACGCCGCGGTAGAACGCGAGCGGCCCTTCGAGCTGCTTTCGGAAGCCCTCGTTCGCCGGCTTGGCCGCTTCCGTGTCCAGGTTTGCGAAGGTCGACAGGGCCTCCTGCCAGGCGCCCGCCTTGACCTGCTCCTTGCCCTTCTGGAAGAGCTCGGGCACGGTCTGTCCCGCGGCGGCTCGGGCGGCGAGGGAAACGGCGAGGACGAGGGCGAAACGCTTCATGGCGGAAGCCTCCGTCGCGAATTCTATGCCCGGAATTGATCTCGACTTTGCTTCCGGACACCGCCGCGGATGAAATATATTTCCTCCGCCCCCATGGCTCAAATCTTTCATCGCAGCACGAACACCATCTCGCGGGTGTCGGTCTTCGGCGCGGTGTTCTTCATCGGGCTGCTGCTCTGGCTCTTCGACGCCCTGAACCGCTCTCCCTATACGACCCAACAGGGGATCGCCCGCGTCCAGCCGGTCCAATTCTCCCACCAGCACCACGTCGGCGCCATGGGGCTCGACTGCCGTTACTGCCACACCACGGTCGAGCGCGCGGCCTTCGCCAATATCCCGCCGACGAAGACCTGCATGAACTGCCACGCCCAGATCTGGAGCCAGTCGCCGGAGCTCGAGCCCGTGCGCGAGAGCTGGCGGACGGGCCAGTCGATCGAGTGGGTGAAGGTCTACGACCTGCCCGACTACGTCTACTTCAATCACTCCATCCACGTCGCCAAAGGCGTGGGCTGCGAGACCTGCCACGGCCGCATCGACAAGATGCCGCTCGTGTCGCAGCACCCGAACCTGCAGATGTCCTGGTGCCTCGACTGCCACCGCGCGCCGGAGAAGCACCTGCGCCCGCGCGAGGAGATCTTCACGATGGGCTACGTGCCCGCCGCAAGTCAGGAGGAGATCGGCGCGAAGCTGAAGACCGAGTACCACATCCGGCCGAGCTTCGAGTTGACCGATTGCACGACGTGCCACCGATGAAGTCCACAGTCGACAGTCGACAGTCCACAGCTGGGGGACCGGACATCGCCGAGGCGCGGACGAAGCTCGGGGAGCTCCGCGGGCGCGAGTACTGGCGCAGCCTCGAGGAGCTGCTCGAGACGGAGGACTTTCGCGAGCACCTGCACCGCGAGTTCCGTGTGCCGATCGAGTCGGGCCTCGGTTCAAAGATCGACCGGCGCGAGCTCATGACGCTGATGGGCGCCTCGATCGCGCTCGCGGGCCTGACGGGCTGCACGCGGCAGCCGACCGAGCGGATCTTCCCGTACGTCAAGGCGCCGGAAGAGCTCGTCCCCGGCGAGCCGCTCTTCTACGCGACCGCGCACGTGCACGGCGGGTACGCGCGCGGCATCCTGGCCAAGAGCTACGAAGGCCGGCCGGTCAAGATCGAGGGCAACGAGCTCCACCCGGCGAGCCTCGGCGGCACCGACGTCTTCGCGCAGGGATCCATCCTCAACATGTACGACCCGGACCGCTCGCAGGCGCTCACCGAGCGGGGGCAGATCCGGCCCTGGAGCGCCCTGCTCGCCGCCGCCCGGATCGCCCTCGAGAAAGAGCGCGCGGGCCGCGGCGCCGGAATCCGATTCCTGACGGGGACCGTCACCTCCCCGACGCTCGAGAAGCAGATCGGCGACGTCCTGGCGGCCTTCCCCGACGCGAGGTGGGTCGCGTGGGAGCCGGCCGGCCGCGACAACATCGCCCGCGGCGCGCGCCTGGCCTTCGGCGAACCGGTCGAGCCGCGGTACGCCTTCGACAAGGCCGACGTGGTCCTCTCGCTCGAGGCCGACTTTCTCGGCTCGGGCCCGGCCATGCCGCGTTACGTCCGCGATTTCGTTTCGCGGCGCAAGGCCGAGGGCACCAACCGCCTCTATGTCGTCGAGTCGACGCCGACCCTGACGGGCGCGAAGGCGGACCACCGTCGGCCGATGTCGCCCTCGGAGATCGAGGCCTTCGCGTCTGCCGTCGCCGTCGCGGTCGGCGCGATCACCTCCGCCGCTGCGACGAATCCGCTGGTCGAGGCCGTCGCGGCGGACCTGAAGGCGCACCGGGGAAGCGGGCTCGTGCTGGCGGGCGAGTCGCAGCCGCCGTCCGTGCACGCTCTGGCCCACGCGATCAACGAGACGCTCGGCAACGCGGGAAACACCGTCACCTACTCGGGGCCCGTGGCTGGCGGACCCGAGGACCAGGCCGCGGCGTTGGCCGGGCTCGTCAAGGACATGGAAGCGGGCACGGTCTCGACCCTCGTCATCGTCGAGGGCAACCCGGTCTTCACGGCGCCCGCGGACCTCAACTTCGCGAAGGCCATGGAAAGGGTGGGCCTGCGCATCCACCTCGGCCTCTACGACGACGAGACCTCGCGCCTGTGCCACTGGCACGTCGCGCAGGCGCACCCGCTCGAGGCCTGGAGCGACGCGCGCGCGTTCGACGGCACCGTCACGATCCTGCAGCCGCTCATCGCCCCGCTCTTCGGCGGCAAGTCCGCGCACGAGCTGCTCGCGGCCTTCTCCGATCAGCCCGAGCGCACCGGCCACGACATCGTCAAGGACTACTGGAACGGCAAGCTGCCCGGCGCGGATTTCGAGGCCGCATGGCGCAAGGCGCTCCACGACGGCCTCGTCGCCGGCTCCGCTTATCCCGCGAAGACGGTGCGCGTACAAGGCTTCCCTCTCTCCTCCCGACCCCCGACTCCTCCCGACTCCTCCCGGCTGACCCTTCTCTTGCGCCCCGACCCCACGATCTGGGACGGCTCCTACGCCAACAACGGCTGGCTGCAGGAGCTCGCCAAGCCGCTGACGAAGCTCACGTGGGACAACGCCGCCCTGATCGCGCCCGTCACGGCCCAGAAACTCGGCCTGACGACCGAGGACGTCGTCCTGCTGACGCTGGACGGACGCAAGGTCGAGGCGCCCGTGTGGGTCATGCCCGGCCAGGCCGAGAACTGCGTCACCGTCCACTTCGGGTACGGGCGCACGCGCGGCGGCCGCGTCGCCGACGGCAAGGGCTTCGACGCCTACGCGCTGCGCTCGAGCGACGCCCTCTGGGCGGAATCGGGCCTCGAGATCACGAAAACTCTCAAGCGCGCGTCGCTTGCGACGACCCAGCACCAGTACGCAATGGAAGGGCGCGACCCCGTCCGCGCCGTGACCGCCGAGGAGTACCGCAAGGACCCCTCGGTCGTCGCGAAGATGGGCGAGGCGCCGCCCGGCCCGAAGGACACGCTCTATCCGACCCTTCCGACCGGCAGCTACGCCTGGGGCCTCTCGATCGACCTCTCCTCGTGCGTGGGCTGCAACGCCTGCGTCATCGCCTGCCAGTCGGAGAACAACATCCCGGTCGTCGGCAAGGAAGAAGTCGCGCGCGGCCGGGCGCTGCAGTGGATCCGCGTCGACCGCTACTACAAGGGCGGCCTCGACAACCCCGAGACCGTCCACCAGCCCGTCACCTGCATGCACTGCGAGAACGCTCCGTGCGAGGTCGTCTGCCCGGTCAGCGCGACGGTCCACAGTGCCGAAGGCCTCAACCAGATGGTCTACAACCGGTGCGTCGGCACGCGGTACTGCTCGAACAACTGTCCGTACAAGGTGCGGCGCTTCAACTTCTTCCTCTACACCGACTACACGACCGAGATCCTGAAGCTGGCGCGCAACCCGGACGTCACGGTCCGCAGCCGCGGCGTCATGGAGAAGTGCAGCTGCTGCGTGCAGCGCATCAACCGCGCCCGCTACGCGGCCGAGAAGGAGGACCGCCCGATCAAGGACGGCGAGATCGTGACGGCCTGCCAGCAGGCCTGTCCCGCGCAGGCGATCACCTTCGGCAACATCTCGGATCCGGAAAGCCGCGTCTCGAAGGCGAAAGCAGAGCCGCGCAACTACGGCCTCCTGACGGAGCTCGGCACGCGGCCGCGCACGACGTACCTCGCTTCGCTCTCGAACCCGAATCCCGCGCTCCCGGCGGCGAACAAGGCCGGGGAAGGGCACGGCGGCCATGACTGACCGCTCGCCGACGCCCCCGGCCGAAAAGCCGGCCGCGCCCCCGGAAGCGATCCTCGCGCCGGGCTATACGTTCACGACGCTCACCGACAAGCTCGCCTCCATCGCGCTCTCGCGCCGCACGCCCTTCGTCTGGTTCGTCGGGATCGCTATCGGATTCTCCCTGACGATGGTGCTGCTCGGCTCCCTCGGCTACCTTCTCGTCAAGGGCATCGGTATCTGGGGTGTCAATCAACCGGTCGGCTGGGGGTTCGAGATCGTCAACTTCGTCTGGTGGATCGGCATCGGGCACGCCGGCACCCTGATCTCGGCGATCCTGCTGCTCTTGCGCCAGCCCTGGCGCAACTCGATCAACCGGTTCGCCGAGGCGATGACGATCTTTGCTGTCGCCTGCGCCAGCCTGTACCCTGCCTTCCACACGGGGCGGCCCTGGCTCGACTACTGGCTCCTGCCATACCCGAACACGATGGGGATGTGGCCGAACTTCCGCAGCCCCCTCATCTGGGACGTCTTCGCCGTGTCGACCTACGCGACGGTGTCGCTGCTCTTCTGGTACGTCGGGATGATCCCGGACCTGGCGACGCTGCGCGACCGTGCCAAGAAACTCTGGGCCAAGATCCTGTACGGCGCGCTCGCGATGGGCTGGCGGGGGTCCGCGAGGCACTGGCAGCGCTACGAGACCGCGTCTCTGCTTCTCGCGGGCCTCGCCACACCGCTCGTCGTCTCGGTCCACACGGTCGTGTCGTTCGACTTCGCCGCAGGCATCGTTCCCGGCTGGCACGCCACGATTTTCCCGCCTTATTTCGTCGCCGGCGCGATCTACGCGGGTTTCGCCATGGTGCTGACACTCGCCATTCCCCTGCGCAAGATCTACGGCCTCCAGGACTTCATCACGATGAAACACCTCGACAACATGGCGAAGATCCTGCTGGCCACGGGACTCATCGTCGGCTACGGCTACCTCGTCGAGGCCTTCATGGCCTTCTACAGCGGCAACTCGTACGAACGCTTCACCATGTGGAACCGGTTGCAAGGACCATACAAACACATGTACTGGGTCCTGCTTTTCTGCAACATCGTCGCCCCCCAGGCGCTCTGGTTCCGGAAGGTGCGCCGCAACATTCCGACGCTCTTCTGCCTGGCCATGATCGTGAACATCGGCATGTGGCTCGAGCGGTACGTGATCGTGGTGGTCAGCCTCTCGCGCGACTTCCTGCCGTCCTCGTGGGGCATGTACCACGGGACCATCTTCGACTGGGCCACGTTCATCGGCTCGATCGGGCTCTTCATCGCGCTGCTCTTCCTCTTCATTCGGTTGCTGCCGATGATCTCGATCTTCGAGATGCGCGCGATCCTTCCCGAGGCGAAGATCCGCGAGGCGGACGAATGAGCGCCGGCAAACTCTACGGCCTGATGGCCGAGTTCGCGGACCCGACGGCGCTCGTCGACGCGGCGCGGCGCGCGCGCGAGGAGGGCTTCACGAAGCTCGACGCATACTCGCCGTATCCGATCGAGGCGCTCACCGAGGCCCTCGACATCCACGACCGCAAGCTGCCGGCCGTCGTGCTCGTGGGCGGGATCCTCGGCGGCATCTGCGGCTATGCGCTCTGCTACTGGACCTCGGTCATCGCGTATCCCCTGAACGTCGGCGGCAAGCCGTTCCACAGCGTCCCGGCCTTCATCGTGCCGACCTTCGAGACCACGATCCTCTTCGCGGCCTTAGCCGCCGTGCTCGGCATGCTGGGCTTGAACGGCCTCCCCATGCCCTACCACCCGGTCTTCAACGCCCCGCGATTCGCGCTCGCCTCGCGCGACCGCTTCTTTCTCTGCATCGAGGCAAAAGACCCGAAGTTCGACCACGACGACACGTGGGCGTTCCTGACGAAGCTCGGGCCGCGCGTCGTCATGGATGTGGAGGAGTAGGTGAAGGGGGTCGTGGCTCATGACCGCTTCGGTCGCCTGCTCGGCGCCTGCATTGCCATCGCCGCTGTCCTCGCCGGTGCCGGTTGTCGCAGAGACATGCAGGACCAACCCAAGTACAAGAACCTCCGCGGCTCGACGTTCTTCGACGACAAGCGCTCGGCGCGGCCAGTGGTCGAGGACACGGTGGCGCGCGGGTTCCTCTATGCCGACCAGCGGTTCCTGACGGGCAAAGAAAACGGCCAGCCGATCACGAGCTTGCCCGTGCCGCTGACGCGGGAGCTGCTCGAGCGCGGCGGGCAGCGCTATCGAATCTACTGCACGCCCTGCCATGGCCTGACGGGCAACGGCCTCGGCGTGATCGTGCAGCGGGGTCTGCGCCAGCCCCCGTCCTTCCACATCGACCGCCTGCGCGAGGCCCCCGTGGGCTACTTCTACGACATCGAGACCCGCGGTTTCGGTTCGATGATGGACTACGCGGCGCAAATCCCCCCCTCGGACCGCTGGGCGATCGCGGCTTACATCCGCGCCCTGCAGCTCTCGCAGCGCACGACGATCGCAGACGTGCCCGCGGCCGCGCGCCCGGCGCTCGAGAGCGCATCGGCCTCAGGCCGAGCGGAGCGGTTCCCGGTCGACGCGGATGACTGGAAGCACGCCGCGGACGAGGGCAAGACGGACCTCCCACCGGGGAAGGAACACTGACGGTGGAGCTGAAGAACGATCCGGCTCTGCCGGAGGCCGTCGGGGGGTTCGCGAAGCGCGCCCTCGCGCTCGGCGTCGTCCTGCTCGCGGGCTCGGTGGCGGGCGCCATCGCCCGGCCGGACCAGTTCTTTCGCTCCTACCTCCTGGCGTTCGTCTTCTGGAACGGCCTCGCGGTCGGCTCGCTGGCCGTGCTGATGCTGCAATACCTGACCGGCGGCGCCTGGGGAATCTCCATCCGACGCGAGCTCGAGGCCGCGACGCGGACCCTGCCGCTGACCGCGCTCGCCTTCCTTCCGCTCGCCTTCGGCATGGACCGGCTCTACGAGTGGACGCACGCCGACGCCGTCGCGCACGACCAGCTGCTCCGGAAGAAGGCGGTCTACCTGAACACGCCGTTCTTTTTCGCGCGCACGGCCGCGGCGTTCGCGGTGTGGATGCTGATCGCGTACTTCCTGAACCGCTGGTCGCGCGAGCAGGACACGCACGCCGATCACCGGGCCATCGATCGCAAGCTGCAGATGCTCTCGGGTGGCGGCCTGGTGGCCTACGCGCTGACGACGACGTTTACCTCGATCGACTGGGTCATGTCGCTCGAGCCCCACTGGTACTCGACGATGTACGGCGTGATCTTCATGGTGAGCCAGGCCCTCGGCGCAATGGCCCTTGCGACGCTCGCCGTAGTCCGCCTCTCGGACCGTAAGCCCCTCGTCGATTTCCTCGGCGGCCGGATCCTGCACGACCTCGGCAAAATGTTGTTCGCGTTCACGATGATCTGGGCGTACGTCAACTTCTCCCAGTACCTGATCGTCTGGTCCGGCAACATCCCCGAAGAGATCTCCTGGTACCTCGCGCGCTTCCGCGGCGGCTGGGGCTGGGTCGGCTTGGCCGTGCTGCTCTTCCACTTCGTGGTGCCCTTTCTCCTGCTCCTCTCGCGCCGGGCCAACCGCGATCCGAAGACCCTGACGCTCGCCGCCGTGCTGCTCGTCGCGATGCGCTTCGTGGACATCTCCTGGCTCGTGCTGCCGGCGTTCTCGAAGGGCGTCTTCCGGATCCACTGGATGGACCTCTCGGTCCCGCTCGGGCTCGGCGGCGTCTGGCTCTCCTTCTACGCCCGCAACCTCGCCGCCCGTCCGCTGCTGCCCGTCAACGATCCCGGCTTCGAGGAGGCGCTCGCGCATGGACGCGAATAGGCCCGCCCGGGAGAGCCGCGGCCACGGCGTCGCCGTCGAGCCGGACCGCATTTCCACGCTCATCGTCTTGGGCTTCGGCGTCGTCGTCCTCGGCATGTGCGTCGTCGCAGCGGTCCTGGTGGCCGCGCTTTTCCGGACGCTCGATCGCGGCGCCGAGAAGAAGGACGAGAAGGTGATCGCCGCGGCCGGCCTCGAGCGGCGCGATGGCGGGCCTCCCCCGCGGCCCCGCCTGCAGATCCACCCGGTGCAGCACTGGAAGGATTTCCAGACCGCCGAACTGGAACGCCTGACGACCTATGGATGGATGGACCGGGCGACCGGAGCCGTGCACATCCCGATCGACCGCGCGATCGAGCTCATCGCCGAGCGCGGAATCGGTCCGCTGCCTCAGGCTCCGATGGCGGTGCCGGCTGCGGCGCCGACACCCGGAGCGCCGGAGGTGAAGAAGTGAGGCGCATCCTCCGCGCCGTCGTCCCGAGGGCTGGAGGCCCGAGGGATCCCGGACTCGACCGCGGCGCTGCGAGCGCGGGATCCCTCGCTGCCCTCGGGATGACATGGATGCTGGCCCTCGTCTTCGTAACCTCTGCCCCAACCCTCCGCGCCCAGTCCATGGAGCCGCCGCAAGGCCGGATCATGCGCGCCGACGAGAAGCCGGAGATCTTGAAGGAGATTGGCATCGACCAGCGCTTGAACCAGATGCTGCCGCTCGACGTGCCCCTGCGCGACGAGGCCGGCCGCCCGGTGCACCTCGGTGACTACTTCGGCCGCCGTCCCGTCATCCTCGCGCTCGTCTATTACAACTGCCCGATGCTCTGCACGCAGGTCTTGAACGGCCTCGTTGGCGCGCTGAACGTGATGTCGCTCGACGCTGGAACCGATTTCGACGTCGTCGCCGTCAGCTTCGACGCGCGGGAGACGTCGGCCATGGCAGCCGCAAAGAAGGATGCGTACCTCTCGCGCTACAAGCGCCCGAACGCCGCGGCAGGCTGGCATTTCCTGACCGGCGACGCCGCCTCGATCGAGCGGCTCACGAAGGCCGCGGGATTTCGCTTCCGCTACGACGAGAAGCGCGACCAGTTCGCGCACGCGAGCGCCGTCATGGTCGCCACCCCCGACGGCCGCCTCGCCCGCTACTTCTACGGCATCGAGTACCCGCCTCGGGACCTGCGCCTCGGGCTCGTCGAGGCCTCGGCCGGCCGCATCGGGACGCCGGTCGACCAGGTCCTGCTCTACTGCTTTCACTACGACCCTGCGAGCGGAAAGTACGGTGCGGTCATCGTGAACATCGTCCGGCTCGCCGGCGCCGCCACGCTCGTTGTGCTGGGCCTCTCGCTCTGGATGATGTCGCGCCACCGGGCCCGATCGCTCGAGCAAAAGACCGGAGCGGCCCGATGACGCCTTTCTTTCCGGAGCAGGCCTCGACCTTTGCCGCCAACGTCGACGCGCTCTACCTGTTCCTGATCGCCGTCACGGCGTTCTTCTCGCTCCTGATCGGCACGCTCGTCGTCGTCTTCGCGATCAAGTACAGGCGCAAGTCCCCCGACGAGGTCGCGCTGGAAGTCCACGAGTCGGGCCTGCTCGAGATCGTCTGGACGGTCATCCCGTTCGGACTCGTTCTCGTGATGTTCTTCTGGGGAGCGAAGGTCTACTTCCAGATCACGCGGCCGCCGGCCGACGCGATCGAGATCTACGTGACGGCCAAGCAGTGGATGTGGAAGCTGCAGCACACCGACGGCCGCCGCGAGATGAACGAGCTGCACGTGCCCGTCGGCTCTCCCGTGCGCCTGACCATGGCCTCCGAAGACGTGATTCACAGCTTCTTCGTGCCCGCCTTCCGGTTCAAGCGCGACGTCGTCCCCGGCCGCTTCTCGACCGCCTGGTTCGAGGCCACGAAGCTCGGCAAGTACCACCTCTTCTGCGCCGAGTACTGCGGCACGCGGCACTCGAACATGATCGGGTGGATCTACGTCATGACGCCGGCCGACTACCAGGCGTGGCTTTCCGGCGGCACGCCCGGCGAGACGCTCGCCTCGGCCGGCGCCAAGCGCTTCGTGGAGCAGGCCTGCAACACCTGCCACGGCGAGCAGAAGGGCGCGCGCGGGCCCTCGCTTTCCGGCCTCTTCGGCAAGATCGTGCGCATGCAGAGCGGACAGACGCTCGTAGCCGACGAGGGCTACATCCGCGAGTCCGTCGTGAACCCGCAGGCGAAGCTCCTCGAGAGCTATCCGCCCATCATGCCGACCTACCAGGGCCTGATCAGCGAGGAAGGGCTCCTGCAGCTGACCGCGTACATCAAGTCCCTGTCCCCGGCTCCGGCCTCGGGCGGCGCTCTCGCCGCTGCCCCGGCGCCCTCCCCGGAAAGGAAGTCCACCAAGCCATGACCAACGCGAGCGCATCGGGCCGAGAGCGCGTCAACTACTTGAACGCCGGGTACGGCGTGCGGTCGTGGCTCCTGACGACCGACCACAAGCGGATCGCGATCCTGTATCTCATCGGCGTCACGGTCTTCTTCGCGATCGGCGGGCTCGCCGCTGCGCTCATCCGCCTCGAGCTGCTCACGCCGGCCGGAGACGTCTTCCAGGCCCAGACCTACAACAAGATCTTCACGACGCACGGCGTCATGATGGTCTTCTTCTTCATGATCCCGGGCATCCCGGCGGTCCTCGGCAACTTTCTCGTCCCGCTCATGATCGGCGCGAAGGACATGGCCTTCCCGCGGCTGAACCTGCTCTCCTGGTACCTTTACATCATCGGCGGGCTGACCGCCCTGTGGGCCGTCGTCCACGGCGGCGTGGACACTGGCTGGACCTTCTACACGCCGTACTCGACCGTCTATTCGAACGGCTGGGTCGTCGTGACGGCGGTCGGCATCTTCCTCGCCGGGTTCTCCTCGATCCTGACGGGCCTGAACTTCCTGGTCACGATCCACACGATGCGCGCGCCCGGCATGACCTGGATGCGGATGCCTCTCTTCTGCTGGGGCATGTACGCGACCGCCATCATCCAGATCCTGGGCACGCCGGTCATCGCGATCACGGTGCTGCTGGTGGCGGCGGAGCGGCTCTTCCACCTCGGCATCTTCGACCCCGCGCAGGGCGGAGATCCGGTGCTCTTCCAGCACCTCTTCTGGTTCTACTCGCACCCTGCCGTCTACATCATGATCCTCCCGGCCATGGCCGTGATCAGCGAGCTCGTGACGACCTTCGCGCGCAAGCCGATCTTCGGCTACAAGTTTATCGCGGGCTCCTCGGTCGCGATCGCCGTACTCTCGTTCCTCGTCTGGGGCCACCACATGTTCGTTTCGGGGCAGTCGGTGTACGCGGGCCTGATCTTCTCTTTCCTCTCGTTCATGGTCGCGATCCCGTCGGCGATCAAGGTCTTCAACTGGACGGCGACCCTCTACAAGGGGTCCATCTCGTACCAGACGCCGCTGCTCTACGCGATCGGCTTCATCGGCCTCTTCACGTTCGGCGGCCTGACGGGGCTCATGCTCGCGTCGCTCGGGCTCGACATCCACGTGCACGACACGTACTTCATCGTGGCTCACTTCCACTACATCATGGTGGGCGGCACGATCATGGCGTACCTCGGCGGTCTGCATTACTGGTGGCCGAAGATCTCCGGAAAGATGTACCCCGAGTACTGGTCGCGCGTGTCGGCATGGGTCATCTTCCTCGGGTTCAACCTGACCTTCTTCCCGCAGTTCATCGCTGGCTACCTCGGCATGCCGCGCCGGTACCACGCGTACCCGGAGGAGTTCCAGGTCTTGAACGTCATGTCCACGGCGGGCGCCTCGATCCTCGGCATCGGGTATTTGATCCCGCTCGTCTACTTCGTCTGGTCGATGCGCTATGGCAAGGACGCCGTGGACAACCCGTGGGGCGCCACGGGCCTCGA
>JANMPW010000180.1:0-16702 GCA_031370065.1 Acidobacteriota bacterium | reverse complement strand
GGCTTGCCGGGCTTCGTCGCTCCCATCGCCGGCGAGTCGGAAGGACTCAGAGTGATGGGAGCCGGGATCGCTTCGGGGCTCGCGACTTCCTTGAGCACGGGTGTCACTTCAAGAGCTGGGGTGCTCTCGACAGCGGGAACTGCCGGCGCGACGATTTCTGCAGCCGCGGCGGTCGGCTGAGCAGAGACCGGAGTCGGCGTCGCAGCTGGCGTCGCGTTTGGGTCTTGTGCCCAGGAATGGCTGGCAACCGCGAAAACGGACACAGCAATCAATGCTCGATAGGTGGATCGCATGCTGGGGCTCCTTAAAGCTCTGCGCGGCGTCATGCCGCTTGATTAGCCCGACACGGGAAGAGAGAAGCATGTTCCGTGCCATCCCACCTGAAAGTTCGCCGGTACTTGCCGCGATGCGCGCTTTCGTCTCAGGAGACCGAGCGGAGCACCATCCGGAAAGACGCCTCGACTGCCACAAACGCCGGGAACCGACTCCCGGCGTTTCTAGTTCAGGAAGCCGATGGGGGCACTGCCTCCCTCACTTCGCGCAGCAGGCGGCCGGTGTTTCCGGCGCTTCGTTCTGGATGTCCTCGAGGACCGTGTAGACCTCCCAGCGGTTGCCATCCGGGTCGCTCAGCCAGAATTTTTCCTGGACGGCGTAGCAGCAGGCTTCACGCTTCTCTTCCTCCGACACGATGCCCCGGGCTTTCAGGTCGCTCCGCCAGCGCCGCACCTGGTCGAGCGAGTCGACGCGAATGCCGAGGTGCGAAAGGGCGCCCTGCGACGGGGGAGCGGACAGGCCCGGCTGCAGCGCGAGATGGATCTCGGGGTCGGGGCCGACGAACTTCGCATAGTCGGGCTTGACCTTCTTGGGCTCCCCGAAGAGGCCGCGGTAGAAGTCGACCGACTTCGGGAGGTCCGAAACGTTGAGGGAGATGTGGACGGCAGACGGCATGGGTTCCTCCGTTTCGATTAATCGAGAACTTTCGATTAATAAGAGCAATTTTTTTAGACCGCCCTGGCAAGCAGTTCGGCGAGGCCGGCGATGGCCGCCTCGTTGCGCGAGTAGTACACCCATCGGCCGCGCTTTTCCGCGCGCACGAGCCCGGCCCGGCGCAGTAGCCCCATGTGGTGGGAGACCGCGGCCTGCGAGAGCTTGACCGCCTGCTCGATGTCGCAGGCGCAGAGACCGCGCTCCTCGCGGGAGATCAGGTGGCAGCAGGACCGGCCCTTCGATTTGAGCAGATCGAGGATCTTCAGCCGCGTCGGGTCGCCGAGGGCCTTGCAGATCGTGACGAGCTCCATGTCCCGCTTCAAAGCGCTTGCGCCTGTGACCATAGATCGATATTTATAGAACTGTGAGAAGGCCTTGTCAAGCTCCATTCTCGCCCGTTGGATGCCCCCTCCGCGCTAAGATCGGCCAGAGCCCGTCGCCAACACACCGATGAATCTACGGTCAGCGCCAGGCGCCTTCCCGCAGGGCGGGAAACGAGCCGGATCCGCGCCGAGCGCTCCGGCAAGGGCGGATCTCTTTCTCTTCGCAGCCCTGGCCGTGCATCTGGCGATCGTCCTCCATCTGCGAGTGACCGCGTGGCCGGAGGTCACGACCCCGGGCTATCTGTGGTCACGGGGCATGGTCATGTACCGGGACATCAAGCTGCAGCACACGCCGGGCACAACCGGCACGCTGGCGCTCGCCTTCCTGGCCTTCGGACCCCGCACCTGGCTGGTCCGGGCCTACGCGATCCTGTGGCCCCTGCTCGCGCACGTGTCTCTGCTTGGCCAGACGCGCCCCTTCCCGCTGTGGAACCGGGCTCTGGCGTCCGCGTTCTTTCTCGCCGTCTTCTTCTCGACGGACGGCAACGCCGTCTGGCCCACTGTCGTGATGGCGGCCCTCGCCATCCCGATCGCCAGCGCGCTGAGCCGCGCCCGCATGCCGAGGGCGGGGCTGCTCTTGGGCGTGGCGATCCTCTTCAAGCAGACGGCCGCCTATGCCCTGATCCTGGCGGCTGCGTGGCTCCTGATCCGGCGGCGCCGGCGCGACGCCGCGGTCCTCTTCGGGTCCGCCTGCGTGCCGTACTTCCTGACGCTGGCGCTCCTGTCGCTCTTCGGGGCGGGTGCCGCGATGCTCCGCTGGACCATTCTCGTGCCCTTCACGATTCGCCCGGACCTCGTCGTCTTCCGCCCGTCGTTCGGCACCGTGGCGGCGCTGTTGCTCGGCTTCGTTCCGCTGGCCGTCGACGCCGCGCTCGAAAAGCCGGGGGAGCGCGCGATGTCCTCCGGGTGGTTGCTCCTCGTCGCCGTCGGCCTCGCGCTGATCTGCTATCCGCGTTTCCAGGTGCTCCAGACCGTGGCCTCGGTGCCGTGCCTCGCGGTCGGCGCGGCCCGCCTCATGGACCGCCGCCCGCGGGCGCTCGCGCGCGCCGCCGCTGCATTCGTCGCCGTGCTGGCGCTTTCGCGCGGCGCGATCCTCGCGCTCGGCGCCGACTGGGACGGGCGCGTGCTCTTCTGGGACGACGATCCCGCCTTCAATGTCTTGATCGATCGCCTTCGGAGGATGCCGAAGACGACTCCGCTCTACTCGGAACTCTGGGGCAACGTCCATCCGCGGGCGGAGATGATCCCACCCGGAAGGATCTACCAGCATCCCTGGTTCGATTTCTTTTTCGGCGTCGACCAGACGGGCGAACGGATGCGGCGCGCCAATGCGATGCCGGGAACCGTGATCGTCGGCTATCGGGGCTCCTGGCCCGGCGCGGAGGCGATCGGGCCGTATGCGATCCTGCGCCGGTGAACCGGCCCTTTCACACGCTGGCCCCGCCTAGTTGAGCCCGCCCGGCCACCAGTTCCACCGGCCCGCCAGGCGCAGGAGCGCCGGGCCGATCACCATGCGCACGGCGACCGCATCGATCAGGACGGCGACCGAGAGCGCGAAGCCGAGCATCTTGATGGGCAGGAAGTCGCCGAGCGTGAATCCGGCGAAGACGACGATCATGATGGCCGCGGCGCTCGTGATGACGGTCCCCGTGCGCGCGAGCCCTTCGGCGATGGCCTCCGACTCGCCGAGCCCGGCGCGGCGCGCTTCGGCCACGCGGGCCACGAGGATCACCTCGTAGTCCATCGAAAGGCCGAACACGATGCAGAAGACAAGCACCGGGATGATCGGAAAGACGCTCCCCGTCGGTCCGGACAACCCCAGCCAGCGTGCGCCGTAGCCGTCCTGGAACACGAGCACGAGGGCTCCGAACGCGGCGCCGACCGAGAGCAGGTTGAGCAGCACCGCCTTGATCGCGACGAGCAGCGACCGGAACCCCGCGAAGAGGGCGAGGAAAGTGCACCCGACGACGAGCACGATCACGCGCCGGAAGTGCCGCGCGACGGTGTCCTCGTAATCGGCATCGAAGCCGGGCTGCCCGCCGACGTTCAGCCGCACGCCCGGCAGGCCCGTGATCTCGGCCGCATTCCACGTGCGCAGCTCGCGGGCGAAGCTGATCTGGTCCCGGAGAGTCAGCCCAGCGGCTGGAATGACCTCGAAGAGCGTGGCGGTGCCGTCGCTCGCCTCGAGGGTGCGGCGCACTCCGGGCGGCAGGAGGGGCAGGAAGCGCAGGCCGTCGGGCCGGTTCATGAGGCCGGGCAGGCACTGGACCCGCTCGGCGCGCGGGTCCTTGCGCAGCCGCTCGAAAAGACGGACCGATGCGGACCATCCCTCTGGGGTGTCGAGCTGGACGCCGGACGGGAAGTCCAGGACGACCCGCAGCGAGTGCATGACGTTCGTGCGCCCCATCGCCCCGAGGCTGTGGTACGCGCGGACGGACTCCGATCCCTTGGGAAGCCAGTCGCCGAGCGGGATAGCCGTGCTGAGCCGCGTGGCCTGAGCCGCGAGGCCGAGCAGGGGGGCGCTCGCGAGGACGAGCGCGAGCACCGGCCGCCGGGTGACCTTCTTCCCCCATCGGCGCCACGCCTCGGACCCGCCTCGCTCGCTCGCCGGGCGCTTGCGGCGGATCCGCAGAGAGTCGATGCGGGGGCCGAGCATGGAGAGGATGGCGGGCAGGAGTGTCACCGACAGCAGCAGCGAGAACAACGTGACGAGCAGGCCCGCAAAACCGACCGAGCGCAGCTCGGAGAGGGGGATCGTGAGGAGTGCGGCGAAGCCGATCGAGACCGGGAAGGCCGAGAGCAGGATCGTCCAGCCCGCGCGGCGAGCGGCCTCTTCGGCGGCGGGTCCAACCTGGTGTCCCGATGAGAGGGACTCACGGAAGCGGCTGACCGTGAGCAGCGCGTAGTCGATCCCGAGCCCGAGGCCGATCATCGAGGACAGGCTCTGGATCAGAATCGAGATCGTGAAGTACCGCGCCAGAAAGGCCGCAACGCCGAGGCAGAGCGCGATCGAGAGGACGCCGACGCCGAGCGGCAGCACCGCGGCGACGACGCTCCCGAAGGCGAGCAGCAGCAGGAGCAGCGTCAGGGGCAGCACGCGCGTTTCCGCGTAGCGCGCGTCCGCGGCGCTGGCGCGCCGCAGGTCGAAATTGATCGGCACCTCGCCCGTCCAGCCGAGCCACACGTTCGGATGCGCGGCGCGAAGCCCGGAAGCGAGATCCGTGGTGGTCTTGCGCAAACCGGGCAGCAGTCCCTCGACGGGGTCCTTGCCGGCGTCCAGGCCCACGACGACGAGAAAGCCCCCCTCTTTGCCCGCGAAGATCGGATCGCGCGTGTCCAACGAAGACAGCGTGCCGGCTACGCCGGGGACGTCGCGCAGCGTCCGGACGATCGTCTCGAGCGCTTCGCGGCCCTCTGGCGTGCCCGGGCCGGGAAGGCCTTCGACCACCAGGAGCACACGGTCCGTGAATGGAGATCGGAATCGCCGCGCGAGATCGTCGCGCACCGCCTGGGCCTGGCCGGAGGGCATCCGCGCCGCGACCTCCAGACGGTTCTCGACGTTTCTTGCGCCCGGGACGAGGAGGACCGCGACGATCACCCAGAAGAGGATGATCGCCCAGCGGTATCGCACGACACCATTGGGCCAGCGCCCGAGCGCCGCCCTCAAGGATCCGGGGGGCGCGCCCTCAGCGGCCACGGCCGCCCGCGGGGACGGCGCCAGGACGCTGCGGGCTGAAGTTCGGGTTGCGCGACCGGGGCATTCCTCTTCTCCTCTGCCAGTCTCTCTGTTTCCTTGCCGATAATGGCATGCGGGTCGCGGCCGAGTTTCAGAAAGTTTCCTGCGACTTTAGGAGGTCAAGGTGGAGGCGGCGAAGACCCGCGGGATAGCAGCCATCGGGCACCCCCAGCGAAGTATGGTGACACGGGGCTTACAGGTCCGTCACAGGTGCGTCATATCGCACGCGCACCGGCCCGATCCGCGACTCGGGTGCTAGAGTCTGCGTCGTGGCCGATTCCGAATCGCGCACCAACGGCGCAGGCGCGCCGGAGCCCGAGATCATCCAGGGAGGCATGGGCGTCGCCGTTTCGGGCTGGCGCCTGGCGCGTGCCGTCTCCACGCTCGGTCATCTCGGTGTCGTCTCCGGGACGGCACTCGACGTCGTGCTCGCGCGCCACCTGCAGCTCGGCGATCCCACCGGCGACCTCCGTCGGGCGATCCGCTGCTTCCCCGACCCCGCGGTGGCCGAGCGCGTCCTCGAGAGCCACTTCGTCCCGGGCGGCAAGGGCCCCGGGCAGCCGTTCGCGAGCCTCCCGATGTTCACCGCCGCGCCCACCCGTCACCGCCACGAGCTGGCGGTCGTGGGTGGGTTCGTCGAGGTGTTCCTGGCCAAGGAAGGCCACCGGGGGAGGGTGGGCATCAACTTCCTCGAGAAGATCCAGATACCGACGCCGGCCACTCTGTACGGTGCGCTCCTCGCCGGAGTCGATTACGTTCTGGTGGGAGCAGGAATCCCGCGGGACATCCCCTGTCTCCTCGACAGCCTCGTCCAGCACCAGCCGGTGGCGCTTCCCCTTCACGTGACGGATGCCGCCGCCGACGAGCGGTTCGAGCTTCGCTTCGATCCGCTCGACATCCTGGCGCAGGCGTCGCCGCCGCTTCGGCGGCCTCGCTTCCTGGCGATCATCGCCTCGGCCACCCTCGCTGCCAGCCTGAAGCGACGCACCGCCGGTGTCGACGGCTTCGTGGTGGAAGGCCCGACCGCCGGCGGGCACAACGCGCCCCCCCGTGGTCCGCTGACCCTGGCGAACGGTCAGCCCGTTTACGGCCCGCGCGACGAGGTCGACCTGGCGAAGATCCGCGCCCTGGGGCTGCCCTTCTGGCTGGCCGGCTCGTACGCGACGCCGGATCGACTGCGGCAGGCCCGCCGCGACGGTGCCGCCGGCATCCAGGTGGGCACGGCCTTCGCCTTCTGCGAGGAGTCGGGCGTGGATCCCGCGCTGCGCGCGCGTGTCGTTGGAGAGGCCCGCCACGGCGGGGTCGGGGTCTTCACGGATCCGCAGGCTTCGCCGACGGGTTTCCCCTTCAAGGTGGCGCAGCTCGAAGGGACGCTCTCCGACGCGGTCGTCTACGAAGCGCGCGAGCGGCGCTGCGATCTCGGCTACCTGCGCGAGCTGTACCGCCGGGCCGACGGGACGCTGGGGTACCGGTGCCCGGCCGAGCCGGTCGAGGAGTACGTCCGCAAGGGCGGGCGCGTCGAGGACACTCGCGGCCGCAAGTGCGTCTGCAACGGTCTGCTGGCGACGGTCGGCATCGGTCAGTGGCGCGGCATACGGCCCGAGCCAGCTCTCGTGACGGCGGGGGACGACCTCGCGGGCCTCGTCCGCCTCATGCCCGACGGCAGGAGCTCGTACTCGACCGCCGAGGTGATCGCGTATCTGCTCGACCGCCCCACTGCCTGACCTCTGGCGCGGGAGCGGCAAGGATCCGAACGTCTGGTTCGCCAACGTCGAGGTGATCGCGTCGGAGAAAATCGGCCGCGAGACCGTGCAGTACGTCAGCAATATCTACAAGTACTTACGTCGCCTACAACGCTGATTACCGAGGACGAGGAGGAGCGGCGCAAGGCCATCGGGGAGCTCGAGAAGAAGGCCTCGTAAGCTCCCGGGCGAGGCACAGGCGCGGCGCTCGGTGGAAGCTCCACCCCATCACCGCGGTTGCGGTCGTGAAGTAGGGCAAAAAACAGGAGGCCGCGCCCGGCAGGCGCGGCCCCTCGAAACGCTTCGTCAGTTCTTCGGGGCGCCTTCCTTCGACGCGCGGTAGCCGGCCTTAATGGCGTCCGGCTCGGTCATGTATTGGCCTTCCTTGGTCTTGCCGTACCAGCGGTCGCCTTCGTAGTGGTAGACCTTCGTGGAGGTGTTGACCCAAACCATCCCCTTGGCCGGGGCCGGGCGCGCGGCGACTTCGCCGCTCGAAGCCTGAGCGGTTTTCGGCGCGACCTGCCGTGTGGCGGGGCCCGGCGCCGGAGCCGACGACGAAGCGGGGGCAGGAGCCGAAGCGGGCGCCGGCTTCGAGGCCGCGACCGGTGCCGCGGCGGTATCGGCCTTCGAACTCTTCGCAGTCGTCGCGGCGGACTTTTCCGCCTTCGCAGGCTTCTCGGGCTCGGCCGCCTTCGCGGTCTTCTTCACCTTGCTCGCGGTCGTGAGACCAGAAATCTTGTCGATGGTGCTCGCGGGCACGCCGGCCTTCGAGAGGTCGGCGACCTTAGAGTACGGACGGCCGGCGATGATCTTCTTCGCGATGGCTTCGCCGACGCCGGGCAGGGCCTCGAGCTGCTCCTGGGTCGCCGTGTTGATGTCGACCTTCGGCGTCTTGCTCTTGGCGCCGAGCGCGAGTGTTGCCGGCAGAATGAGGCCTGCGAGGAGAAGGGCAAAGAGGCGATGCGGAGCGTGTTGAGAGATTCGCATGCGGAATCCTCCTGGCGCGCTAGCGCCGGTTACTGTCCCAAGCCGTCCCCAAGCCTAGTCATCCGCGATGAACGGAACATGAACGGGCGGCTCCCGCCGCTCATCCGCGCCGGCTCCTTCCTTTGGCGCGCGAGGGATCAGGCCGGCAGAAGCGAGGGCGCGCTGCCTTTCAGCTTGTGCATGATGCGGCCGAGGCGCACGTTGAGGGCGTGCCGGCGATCGAGGAACGGCAGCGGCGGCGGCTGGCGCACGCCGAGGCGCTTGCGCATCCGCAGGAGCAGGAAGTTGTCCGGCGCCGCGCGCAGGCCGCGCTCGACCGTGTCGATCGCGTCCTTGCGCGACCTGGCGAGCAGGTGGATCTGCGCCATGCACCAGTAGATGTGGGCGTTGCGCGGGTCGGCGTGTTGCGCCTTGCGGGCGAGCTCGAGGCTGCGCTTGAACTCCTTGGCGTGCGCGAGGCAGAGGGCGTAGCTTGCCAGGCCCGACGCCGGCGTTCCCTCGCCGCGCGCCGCGTGGCGTTCCGCGTAGGCGGAGAGAAACTCCTTGGCGCGCGGCCACTGTTCCCGCTTGACCGCCTCGCGCCCGGCTTCGAGCAATTCTCCGTCCGAGTACCCTGCGAGATCCATGGGGTGGCCTCCTGCGCCCGGCGGGCGCCGATCGCCGTTATTTTAGACCAAACCGCGGGTCAGGCAGGCACAGTGCGCTGCGGTAACCCGGCCCCGACCCTACGACAGCTCTTCTTCGAGAATCTTCCTCGCCTGCTCGGCCCGAAAGTCGGCAAGCTTGTGCGAAAGCTCGGGCCGCTTGCCCGCGAGGATCGCGACGGCGAAGAGCGCGGCGTTCACGGCGCCCGGTTTGCCGATCGCGAACGTTGCAACGGGGATGCCGCCCGGCATCTGCACGGTCGAGAGCAGGGAATCGAGGCCCTTGAGCGACGCGCTCTCCATCGGGACGCCGAGGACCGGCAGCGTCGTGTGCGCGGCGGCAACACCGGCCAGGTGGGCCGCGCCGCCGGCGCCGGCCACCAGGACCTCGATGCCGCGTCCGGCCGCCGCCGCGACGTACTCGGCCGTTTCCTTCGGGGTCCGGTGCGCCGAGAGCACACGGCTCTCGCTCGGCACGCCGAACTTCTCGAGCATCTCCGAGACATGCCGCATGGTGTCCCAGTCGGACTTCGATCCCATGAGGATGCCGACGAGCGGTCTGCCGGGTTCCTGCGCCGCCATGCGTTACTCCCCCTGGCCGAGCGAGTAGCCCCGCTCGCCGTCGAATTGAAACAGTCCTTCGGTCTTGACAAACAGGAGGCCTGCGGCCGTGATCCGCGACAGCAGCGCGACGACGTCGGACGGGGCGACGGCGCCGCCGTTGGGACCGACGAAGCGGCAGCGGCACTCGTCGACGCGAAAGGTCTCCGGCTGTCCGTCGGGCCACACTTTCATGCCGCGCGAAGTGAGCAGGGTGAGCTTGAATTCCGGCGCGGCGAGCGGCAGGAGCTTCTCCGCAAGCGCGTCCGAGTCCGGGTTGCGCCAGCCGATGTACACGTCCACGCCGACGCCCACCTGTTTCGGGACCGGGCGCGTGTCGGCCGCCGCGGCCACGGGCGTCTGTTTCGGCGCCTTCGAATAGCTCGCCGGTTTCAGCTTCCCCGGCGCCTGCCCCAGGCGCGCGACGACGGCTTGCGCAAATTCGCGGGTCCCGACCTTCTGACGGCTCACGCCTTCTTCGTAGACGTCATAGGTGTGGACGCCGTCTTCGATCGTCTTCAGCCACGCGTTGTGGACGCGCTCGGCGATGTCGGGCTGCTCGATGTGGACGAGCATCATCACGGCACCCAGCAGTAGGCCCGACGGGTTCGCGAGGTTCTGGCCGGCGCGCCGGGGCGCCGAGCCGTGGATGGCCTCGAACATGGCGCAGCGCTCGCCGATGTTGGCCGAGCCCGCCAGGCCTACCGAGCCCGCGATCTGGGCCGCCACGTCCGAGAGGATGTCGCCGTAGAGGTTCGGCATCACGATGACGTCGAACGCCTCGGGCGAGTCGGCCAGCTTGGCCGCGCCGATGTCCACGATCCAGTGCTCCTGCTCGATGTCCGGGTACTGCGCGCCGATCTCGTCGAAGACCTTGTGGAAGAGGCCGTCGGTCATCTTCATGATGTTGTCTTTAGTGAAGCAGGTGACCTTCTTCCGGCTGTTGCGGCGGGCGTACTCGAAGGCGTAGCGAACGATTCTCTCCGAGCCGGGGCGCGTGATGAGCTTCAGGGTCTGGTAGACATCGGGCGTGAGGCGGTACTCAATGCCGGCGTAGAGATCCTCCTCGTTCTCGCGCACGATCACGATGTCCATCACGGGGTGCTTCGTTGCGACGAACGGGTGGTAGGCGACGCACGGGCGGATGTTGGCGTAGAGCCCCAGGGTCTTGCGCGTCGTGACGTTCAAGCTGTTGAAGCCTCCCCCCTGGGGCGTCGTGATGGGCGCCTTCAGAAAGACCTTCGTGCGCCGCAGCGACTCCCACGCCGAGGGGTCGATACCGGCCGTGTTTCCGGCGAGGTACACCTTTTCGCCGATGTCGATTTCTTCGACGCCCAAGCGCGCCCCGGCCTCCTCGAGGATGTGGAGGGTGGCGGCCATGATCTCGGGCCCGATGCCGTCGCCCCGGGCGACGGTGATGGGGGTTTCGTTCGCCATTTCGGTCTCTACTCTCCGATGTTTCGGGCGGTCGGGCCGCCCGGCGAACCCGAAACCTTATCATCGAGGACGAGGGCGCCGGCGCCCGGGTCGGGGCCGGTCCAAACGGGTTTAAGCTTGGGGTTGGTGAAAAAGGTCCTCTGGATGTTTCTGGCGGTGGGGATCGCGTTGGCCGGCGCGTGGGGCTACGGGGAGCTCGTGCGCCGCGAGAACGACACCGGCCAGCCCCTGCGCCTGCTGGCGATCGCCGAGGAGCAGAGCCTCGCCCTGTCCTTCTCGCGCAAGGGGCGGCTGACCACGCGCGTCCCGGAGGAAGGGGAGACGATCGGGGCCGGCCAGGAAGTCGCGCGCATCGAGGAGCCGGGCCTGGCGGAGGACGCGTCCGACATCGAGCGCCAGATCTCGCAAGTCAGGGCGCGTGACGCCACGCGCCTCGAAGAGATCGAGAAGCTGCGGGCGCAGTTCGCGGCCGTCGCCTCCGACGAACGGCGCATCGGGCGGCTCGTGAAGGAGGGCGTCTCGCCGGCGGCGAGCCTCGAGACGCTGCAGCACCAGCGCGACGCGGTCGCCGCGGACATCCGGGCGCGGGAGGCCGAGAAGGGGCAGCTCGACGCCGAGGAGCAGGCGCTGCGCGTGCGCTTCGAGAAGATCCGGCGCTTCGAGCATGAAGGCATTCTGAATTCGCCGTCGGGCGGGACCGTGCTGACCCGCCACCACAGGATGGGCGAGTGGGTCGAGCCGGGGCAGCCCATCGTGACGCTCCAGATCGAGTCGCCCTACCTTCGCGTCGAGGTTCCCGAGGAGCGGCTGTCCTCCTTCGTCGTCGGCAAGATCGTGACCGTGTGGCCGCAGGCGCGTCCGGATGCGCGCTTCCAGGCGAAGATCGTCTCGATCAAGCCGCGCTCGGAGTTTGCGACGCGCAAGAACTGGGGACTCCAGAGCCGCGACCTGCAGACGTTCTCGGTGCGGCTCCAGCCGCTGAACGGTTCCGTCGTCTCGGGCCAGACCTTCGTCGTCGAAGCGGGCAGCGGGCCTCCGAAAGCGTGAGCCCGCCCCAGCCGATCGAGGTCGAGCGGCTGACCAAGAGCTTCGGCGACTTCGTCGCCGATGACGCCGTGTCCTTTTCCGTGAAGGCCGGCGAGGTCTACGGCCTGCTCGGACCCAACGGCGCCGGCAAGACGACGCTCATCCGGATCCTCACGACGCTCCTGCCGCCGACCTCCGGCAGTGCGCGCGTCGAGGGCCACGACATCGTCACCCGGAAGTCCGCCGTGCGGCGCTCGATCGGTACGGTCTCGCAGGCGCAGACGACCGACGAGAACCTCACGGTCCGCGAGAACCTGTCTATCCAGGGAAAGATGTACGGCCTCTCCGGGCGCATGCTGCGCGAGCGGATCGAGCACCGACTCCGGCAGGTCGGCCTCTGGGAGCGCCGCAACCAGATCGCGCGCCACCTCTCCGGGGGCATGCGCCGCCGCCTCGAAATCGCGCGCGGCGTGCTGCACTCGCCCCGCGTTCTCTTCCTCGACGAGCCGACGACGGGCCTCGATCCGCAGAGCCGGCGGGCGATCTGGGACATGTTCGGGGAGTTGAAGGCCCACGACCCGGAGCTCGCGATCATCCTGACGACGCACGCCATGGAAGAGGCCGACCACCTCTGCACCCGCGTGGCCATCCTGGACCGGGGAAAGATCCTCTGCGAAGACTCGCCGGAGGCCTTGAAGCGGGGTCTCTCGACGGGCGAGCGCGTGGAGCTCGAGACCGACCGCGCGATCTCGGCCGCGGACCGTCAGGGGATCATCGACGAGGGCGCCACCAACGTGCGCTTCGCGTCGCCGACACGCGTCGACTTCGACGCGAAACCCGGCGAGGCGACGGGCCGCCGGGTCGCGCGTCTGCTCGAGAACGATGGGTACCACATCGTGCACCTGTCGATCGCGCTCGTCACCCTCGAGGATGTTTTCTTTTCTTACACGGGCCGCGCCCTGCGCGAGGCACCGCCAGCGTCATGAGCCGCGAGAAGAGGCCGGCGCGGGGCCTGAAGCTCGCGCTGCTCGGCATCACCGCGATCGGCCAGCGCTCGTTCCTGACGCTCTGGCGCCAGCCGGTCCTCGTCGTCTCGACGATGGTGTTTCCGATTGTGTACCTGCTGATTCTCGGCAATGCCATGAACCGGCAGCTCGAGAATGTGCCGCTCGCGGTCGTGGACGAGGCGGGCAACGCCTACGCGGCGGAGTGTCGGCGGGGGGTCCTCGCGCTCGAGAACGGCCGGCGGCTCGTTGCCACGAGTTTCGTCGGCGACCGCGCCGCCGCGCTCGATGGGCTGCGGCGCGGCAAGTACCGCGGCGTCTGGGTACTGCCGTTCGGGCTCTCGCCCTCGGGGCCGGCGCCCTCCTTCATCGGGGACAACACGGACCGCTTCTCGTTCGAGGCGCTCGAGTCGGCCTTGAAGTCGGTCTGGCAGGAGGTCTCGGCGCCTCCGGGCACCGCGCCCGCTGCGCCGTCGGTGCGCCTGGAGGCGTACCCGTATCTCGACTACCTGACATACCTCGGTCCCGCGGTCGTCTGCCTCGCCATCTTCATGGGCTCGATGGTGTCGGGAGGTCTGCAGGTGCTCGAGGACCGCATGTACGGCTACCACGAGGGCTACCTCGTCACGCCCATCTCGACCGGAACGCTCGTGGCGGGGCACATTCTCGCGGGCTCGATCGTAGCGTCCTTCGCGGGCGGGCTCGTCCTCGCCGGCATTGCCATGCTCACGCCGCTGCCGCAGGTGAGGGCGGCGAGCGTCGCCTCGGCCGCGGTCACCGTGTTCCTGACCTCGACCTCCATCGCCGCGCTCTGGTTTCTCCTCTTTGCCCGGGCGCGCAGCGCGAGCCTGCTGCGCGGGATGTTCGGCATCATCAACGTGCTGCTCTTCTTTCCCTCGGGCGCCCTCTATCCCGTCGAGTCGTATCCGCCATGGCTGGCGAGGCTCTCCGCCGCAGATCCCCTGACGTATGGCCTGCGGGCTCTGCGCAGCCTGCTGCTGCGCGGCTCTGGCCCGGAGGCCGTCTACGCCGACTGGGTCTTTCTGGCGACCTTCACGCTCGTCGCCGGCGTGCTGACAAAAGTGCTCTTCCGGCGCGAGGTTTGAACCGGCCGAAAGGTACTCGCGACAATAGACTTATGGGACTGAATCGCCCGAGTGGACATCTCAGGTAGGAATTCATACTATATCGGTATGAAAGCAATCGTTTCCGAGAAAGGCCAGGTGACGATTCCCAAGAAGCTGCGCGAGCGGCTGGGTATCCGCCGCGGCCAGGTCCTCGAGTTCGAATGCCGTAGCGGCGAGCTCGTCGGCCGCAAGGTCGCCGCTAGCGAGGACCCTGTTGCCGCGGTCTACGGCATCCTCAAGCTCGAGGACTTCGACGTGGACGCCGCCATCAACCAGATGCGGGGCGAACCGTGGAATCCTGACCTGGATGCGCCGCGTGCGAAGCGCCGTTGATTCGAGCGTGCTGCTCGACGTTTTCGGGCCCTCCCCACGATTCGGGCCGGCCTCCCGCAAGGCGCTCGATCGCGCGATCGCCGAAGGCGCACTGGTCGCATGTGAAGTCGTCTGGGCTGAGGTGCGCGCCCACTTTCCCGATCGCGAGGGGTTCGAGCAGGCGATGGCGAGCCTCGGTGTGGAATTCGACGCATGCGATTCCGAGACGGCTAACGCGGCCGGAGAGGCCTGGCGAGGGTACCGTGGCGACGGAGGGACCCGGTCGGCGCTCGTTCCGGACTTCCTCGTCGCCGCCCACGCGGGGCTGCGCGCTGACCGCTTGATCACCCGCGATCGCGGGTTTCTGCGTCGTGCCTTCGCGAGCCTCGTGGTGCTCGATCCGACCGGAGGCTAGGCCCCGCCCCGGAGATAGTTCTCGAATTCCTCCGGGTGCGCCGCACGGGCGCGGGCGTCCTCGAGATCCACGACCCCGTCGCGGGCCAGTTTCGCCAGCGACTCTTCCAGCGTGATCGAGCCCTGCTTGCGCGTGTTGGCGATTTCCTGGTGGAGGTGCTGGAGGGCGTTCTAGCCCGCCAGGTGCCAGTCGGTGTGGGGCGCCTTGTTCTCGAAGATCCATGCGCGGAAGAGCCGTCCATAGGTCGTTGTCGTCCAGCCGATCTCGTCGAAGAAGGGCCGCAGCGCGAAGTGCAGGCGGCGCAGCTTGTAGAACGGCACGCCGGGGAAGTAGTGGTGTTCGAGGTGATAGGCGGAGGAGAGGTACCAGAACTCCCAGAACCGCGAGGGCTTGAGAATCGAGCCCCACTTGGCCGGATCGGTGGGATCGATCGCGTAGTGCTGCCCGAGGCGGTTGAGCGCAAAGGCGATGGGAAAGACGAGAAAGACCGGCGCCAGGTACACCCGTCCGAGAACGGCGAGCCCACCGAAAACGTAGACGGCGGCCATCACGCCGAGGTGAAAAAGGATCGTCGCGAGGCGCTCGCGCGCGATGCGCTTGCGCAGCTCGGGCGGGTAGGTCGCGGTCTCCTTGCGCGCGGCGCGGAAGTAGATCGGAAAGAGCGCCGGCGTGAAGTAAAGGAGCTTGAACCACGGCTTATTGATCTTCGGGGAAAGGTAGTGCCTCTTCGGGTCGGCCTCGACGTCGCCGAGCTCGGCGTGATGGGTCAGGTGCCAGCGCGTGAACTGCGACGCGGAGATCCCCGAGGGGATGGCGTACAGCAGGCTCAGGAACCGATCGCCGCGCGGGTGTGGGCCGTTGAAGACCGCGTGGTGGAGCGCCTCGTGGAGGAGTACCGTGAAGTTGAAGACGGTCCAGCCGGAGACGAGGGCCGCCGGGATCCAGATCCAGGGCTGCGCAAACTTCCAGGCCACGGTGGAGGCCGCAATGAGCAACAGGAACTGCCGGGCCGCAATCGCCATGTGCCGCGCGGGGCTCTTGTGGTGGAGCTCCTTCAGGAGGTCATGAGGAATCTCGCGGTTGAGGCGGTGGCGCAGCTCTTTGGAGGCTTTCGCCCAGTAGTGTTCGCCGGGCGCGAGCTCGTCCGGGCGGGGCGGGGCGGGAGGGGTGGGGTTGGCACTCATAAAAAAAGCCGCCAAGCCGGAAAACCTCCGGTATGGCGACTCTATTCTCACACAGCCGGCCGCACGGGCGCATCGGCTGTCGAGCTACTTCTTGGCCGGCTCCATGGAGGCAACGGCGATCGACTTCTTGTCCTCGCTCAGCGTCCCTTTGACCGTCACGTCCTGGCCCGCCAGCTTCTCCGCGTTGATGGCATCGGCGAGCTCGTACATCTGCTTCGTCGAGGCGTCCCACAGGGCCCACTTGGCGCCCTTCTCTTTGACGCACCGGACCGCGCAGGACGCGTGGTCGGCGTTGGCGCCCCTCTCCCCGCAATGAGTCTCGGTGACGACCCCGGTCCAGCTGCCCGCGTCGGCCGCGAGGCCGAGGGAGGCGATCGAAAGCAGGAAAAACGCCGCAAGAGCCTTCTTCATCATCCTATGTCCTCCTTCGGGGTCAGTGTCTCCCCGGATGAATTGTAATCTCGGGCTGTCGTGAATCATTCCCGCCGCCGTCTGCTCCAGCAGCTCTACCGCGCGGCCCTGCAGGGCGCCGACCCGGAGGCGGCCGTCCGCCGGGCGCTGGCCGAGCCCGGGGTCGCTCGCGCCCTCGCCGCAGCCCGGTCCGTGGGTGTCTTCGCGGCGGGAAAGGCGGCGGCCCGGATGGCGCAGGGCGCGCGGAGCGTCGAGGCCAGCCGATCGCTCGTCGTCCTGCCGCGGGGTCACTCGGCCGCGCGGATTCCGAAGCGCAATGTCGTCTTCGCCGCGCACCCGGAGCCCGACCGCACGAGCATGCGCGCGGCTCGGGCGGCGTTGCGCTTCTTCGGCGGCTTCGGCGAGGCCGACGTCATCCTGTGTCTCGTGTCGGGCGGCGCCTCGTCGCTGCTGTCCCTGCCGCGCAAGGGCGTCTTGCTCGCACAGAAGCGGCGCGCCGTGTCCACGCTAGCGGCCTCGGGCGCCTCGATCCTCGCGCTCAACCGCCTGCGGACCTCGCTCTCCGCGATCAAAGGCGGAGGCCTCGGCCGCGCGACGCGCGCGCGCCTCGTGACGCTCGTCCTGTCGGACGTGCCCGGCGACCGGGCCGCAGTCGTGGGCTCGGGCCCAACGGTGCGCGGTGAGCGCGGCGACCTCGTGCGCATCGT
>JANMPW010000142.1:0-2949 GCA_031370065.1 Acidobacteriota bacterium | reverse complement strand
CACCTGCAGGGCAAGGCGAAGGGCGCCACCCTCGTGGTGTTCCGTTGGATCGGGCCCAGCCTGCGCTCGCTTGCCCGCGTGGACAACGCACTCGGCGGCATGGTGCTCGTCGGCTTTCTCGGCACGGCCGCGATCCTCGCGTTCGCCGTCCACCGCGCAATCCGGCCGGTCCAGGAAGTCACGCTTCTCGCCGAAGAGGCCGAGGCCACCGACCTCTCGCGCCGCGTGCGGGTCTCCTCGGGTGGAGAAGAGTTCCGTCGTCTGGCCGCCGTCATCAACTCGCTCTTCGATCGGCTCGAGCGCGCCTTCCGCGCCCAGCGCCGCCTCATCGCCGACGCCGCCCACGAACTGAAGACGCCGACCACGGTGCTCGTGGGTGAAGCGCAGGACGCGCTGCGGCCCGAGGCCACGGAGGAGGAGCGCAGGCGCTCCCTGCAGACGATCGCGGACGCCTCGAAGGGTCTCGCGCGCGAAATCGACGGGCTGCTGCTGCTTGCCCGCGGAGACGCCGCGTCTCCGCGGCAAACCGAAGCGCTCGACCTCTCTGAGGTCGTCGAAGAGGCGCTGGCCGCGGTCGCGGCCCTCGGGGCGCGCCGGGGCGTTCTCTGCGCCGTGTCCCGCAGCGGCGACACGCACCTGCGCGGCGAACGGGCGGGGCTTTTGCGGCTCGTCTCGAACCTCGTCTCGAACGCCATCCTCTACTCGAACGCCGGCGGCATGGTCGAGGTTCGGATTGCAGGCGCGCAAGACGCAGTGGTCCTCGAGGTCGCCGACCACGGGCCCGGCATCGCACGGGACGACCGGGAACGCATCTTCGAGCGCTTCGTCCGGCTCGAGAAGACGCGCGAGCGCAATCCGCAGGGGTCGGGGCTGGGCCTCGCGATCGTCGAGCAGGTCGCCTCGGCGCACGGTAGCGCCGTCGAGGTCCGCGAGAACGAGGGCGGCGGCGCGGTCTTCCGCGTCACGCTGGGGGTCAGGTCTCTCAAAGTGTGACTTTTCTCGGGTTTGCCTGAGGAAACTGGCACATTGAGAGACCTGACCCCATCAATGAAGATAGCCGAGGGCTTTCAACTCCTTGACGACATCGCTCTTCTCGCCGAGGCCGTAGTGCACCATGACCTGCTTCATCCACGTCTCGTAAGACGGGGGCTTCTCGCCTCGGCCGGAAGCGATCCAGGACGCCGGGCCGCCCAGGTGCTTCATGAGGACGTGGTACAGCGTCCGCACGCCGTCCGGGTCCGATAGCGCGAGGTTCGCCTTCTCGCCCGGGTCCGTGCCCAGGTCGAAGAGCATCCGCTCCTGCGGGGTCACGAGGATGAACTTTCGGTTCTCCTCGGTCACGCTGCCGATCCAGAACGTCCACGCGCCTTCGCTGAAAGCCGCTCGTGGCGCCACCGCCGCGGGCGGCGCCTCGGTCCCGGCCAGCGCCGTCTTCAGGCTCCTTCCGCTCCAGCCGCGCGGGCGCTCGACGCCCACCATGTCGAGCAGCGTCGGCGCGATGTCGATGTTCTGCGTGAGCTCCTCGATCGCCCGCCCCGCGCGCGGCATTCCCGGGGCCGCGATGACGAGCGGCGTGCGCACCACGCCGTCGTAGTAGGTCTGGCCGTGGCTGATCACGCCGTGCTCGTCGAACTCTTCGCCGTGGTCCGCGTTGAAGACGACGATCGTGCTCTCCGCGAGCCCCGCGCGCTGGAGGTAGACAAAGAGCGGCGCCAGGTCCGCGTCGGTCCAGTGGATCCCCTCGTCGTACATGGCCATCGCGTTGGCGATGTCCTCGGCCGAGGGGTGGACCTTGCCCGCGCGGACCCCCTCGATCGTGTCGAGGTTGAACTCGAATGCGCTCGAAAAAGTCCCGTACAGGTTCCTGCGCTCGTGCGCACGCAGAAACGGATAGTGCGTGTCGGTCGAGTAGAGAAAAACGAAAAAGCGTTCGGCGCGGTTCTTCTCGATCCACTCGAGGACGCGAGGCATTTTCACCGCGAGCGACTCCTGCTCGTGGCGAAACAGGTCCCATCCCTGGTCGAACCCGAAGGGCTTCGACACCCAGCTCTGGACGAAGGCGGCCGTCTTGTAGCCTGCGCCCTGGAGCGCTTCCGAGACGAGCTCGTTCTCGGCAGACGGGCCTGGGGCGACGCCGAGCACTTTCGTCCGGTCGTTTTCGTCGCGCTGCTCCTGCACCGCCAGCTGCGAGACGTAGCGCGAGGAAAGCATCGAGGCGTACGAGGGCAGCGTGTAGGGCGCCTGCGCGACCGTGCGAGGAAAGCGCGCGCCGCGGGCCGCGACCCGATCGAGGTTCGGCGTCGTCGAGCGCGAATAGCCGTTGAAGGAGCAATGGTCGGAGCGGACCGAGTCAAAGGATATCCAGATCACGTTCATGCCCCGCCAGGCATCGGCCGGGTCCTTCCGGCACGCGGATGCGGCCGCGGCCAGAAAGAGCGCCGCGATCCGGAGAGCGCGCCTCATGCTCGTCTGGCCACGGCCATCCATACGGTCTCGAAGCATAACCGCGCGGGTTGTCCGGCGGCTCTTGCGGCAGCCCGCTTCCCGCAAGCGAGGCCAGTAGCTCCGCGGGCCTCAGGTGGCCTCCACCGGACCATTCTCGGCTCGCCCCCCCGGGCCAGTGCAACCGGGGCAGGGAGCTTTCGGGCCGAAGCAGACTAGCGGGTCGAAGGAGCAGGCGCAGTGGGGGTCGCGGCCGCCACGGCCGGCGGCTCGATCCGGATCGAGGTCGCGATTTTATTGCCGTCCCGCTGGAGCCAGCGCACGGCCACTCGGTCCCCGGCCCTGAGCGCCTGGCCGTTGAGCTTGGTCGCCGCGGTGCGCGCGAGCGTCGTTTCCTTGCCGGCGGGGGTCCTGACAACGAAGGTCTGCGCCACGGCATCGACCCGAGCGACCGTTCCCGAGACCGAATACCCGTGGGTCTTCGGCTTTTCCGGAGAAGCGGCAGAG
>JANMPW010000123.1:0-4417 GCA_031370065.1 Acidobacteriota bacterium | reverse complement strand
TCCCGTGAGGGACGCCCGGTCCGCCTCCGCTGAAGCTCCGGCGGGACGCGCTTGCGCGCCGCGGATAGTAAGAAGGGGAGACCCGGCAAAAGTGCCGGGGGTGTGGGTGCAGAGCGGATCTTCGGCCATGAGATCGCCGCTCATCCCAAAGGCCCGGGCGCGGCACCCGCCGCAGTGGCCGTTCATTTCGCACTCCCCGCATCGCCCGCCGAGCGACGTGCGTTGGCGAATGCGAGTGAACAGCTCCGAGGATGTCCAGAGGTCCGTGAGACTCGAGCTGCGAAGCGTCCCCGCGAAGACCGGAAGGTAGGGGCACGGGGTGACATCCCCGTTCGGCCGTATCCCCATGTAATGCGTCCCGGCCGGGCACCCGCCGGCCCCGCCGGAGTAGGTCCTGATCTGCGGGGCGTCCTGCCCTGAGCCCGGTCGAAGGGCATTCTCGAGCACGGTCTTGATGTAGTGCGGCGCGCACTTCGCGTTGACGAGCATCCGGCCGTCGTACTTTCTCTGGATCCGGTAGAGCGAGGCGAGCACCTCGTCGTACTGCGCGGGGGTGATATCCGACACGAACTGCCCGCGGCCCGTCGGCACCAGGAAGTAGAGGTTCCAGACCTTGGCGGCGAGGCGCTCGTGCGCGAAGTCGGCGATCGCCTCGAGCTCGCCGAGATTGTGGGAGCCCACGGTGGTCTGCACGATGAACGGGAGCCCGGTCCTGTTCAGGATTCCCGCTCCCTCCACGGTGTTCCGCCAGGCGCCCCGCACCTTCCTGAAGTGGTCGTGACGATCGGGATCGAGCGCATCGAGAGAGAGCGACAGCCCCCGCGCTCCGGCCTCCGCGAGGCGCCTCGCCACGTTCTCCGTGATGCTCACGCCGTTGGTGCCGACGACGACCCAGAGTCCGCGCTCGGACGCGCGCCGGACGATCTCGAGGATGTCGCGCCGCAAGAGCGGCTCGCCGCCGGTCAGGATCGTCACGCATTCAGGCGCGAAGGCGGCGATCTCGTCGATGACCCTGAAGCATTCCTCAGTGCCGAGCTCACTCCGATCGGCGAAGTTCTCGGTGCCGACCTGAGGCGTGCCGCCGGCGTCGAGATAGCAGTGCTCGCAGGCGAGGTTGCAGCGGTAGGTGAGGTTCCAGGAGACGACGTAAGGCCGGGCGAACTCGCTCGTGCTCATTGTTCAGACCGGGGGGCTTCGCCCCGCCGGACCCCCATTCGCCGTCGCTCGCGAGGACCCCTTCGCCCCGCTTCGCTCCGGCGGGCGCGCTGCGCGCGCCTCGTCGAATTACATGCCGAAGAAGTCTTTGGCGGCGTCGAGGATCTTCTCGTCTACTTCGAGGGTCCCTCTGTCCCGGGCGAATCTCTCGATGCCGGTCCGCGCCATCGGGCGGACGAACTCGGGAATGTTCGCGAGGCGCGCTTCCGCAGCTGAAGTCCAACGCACCGGGATTGACTCGCCGGCTTGGTCGGGCTGCGCCCCTTCCATCGTCGGGATCATCGCGGTGAATGGGCATTTCGCGCCGTCCGCGCTCGTACTGACGGCGCTCGACGCTCCCTCGCGGATCTCGGGACCAATCCGCACGCCGAGTGACGAGACCAGCTGAGTCTCGAATGGATTGGTCAGCATCGCCATCTCGTAGCCGCACTCAGGACAAGCGTAGACGACCGAGAGCGAGCCGCGCTCGGGCGGGCCGATGGTCTGCAGTTTCATCGGGCTGTCGCAGGGGACGCAAAGAAATTTCATCTTATTCCTCCGAGGGGCTTCGCCCCTCGGACTCCCCTACACGCTTTCTCGCACGCCGCTTCGCCGGCGCGCTCCGTTCGCGTGGCTCACTCGCTTCGCTCGTTCGCTTCCACATTCGACATTCCATCCGCCGTTTTTAGCGGCAAGGCCGAGTTGTTGAGGTCACTGAGGAGGCGCTGCGCGACCGCGTCGAGCGCCACGCCCACCGGCGTCTCGCGCAGCGCCGTGAACGAAATTCCGAGATCGCAGTGGCGCGCAAGCTCGGGATCGAATGGGACGGTCCCGAGGCAGGGAATCTCGAGGCCCGATACTTCGGGTAAAACAAACAGCGGTTTGATGGCGTTGCAGTCGCGGCAGTAGTAGCCGCTCATGTTCTCGACGTAACCGAGGAGGCGATTGGGTCCCTTCGACAGAGCGGCCACCGAGCGCGCGACCACCCCCCGTGAGACTTCGGACGGGATCGTCACCAGCAGGAACGAGGTCCGCGGCCCGAGAAACTCGGCATACTGGACGGTCCGCTCGGCTCCGGGCGGCAGATCGAACATCAGCAGATCGAGCGCTCCCCACTCGAAGGACGCGAGGACCTCGCCGAGGAGGGCGAACTCCTTCGTGGCGCGCCACGTATGAGACTCTCCGTCCGCCGCGCTCTCGAACTCGAGCGACTCCGATTCCGGGATCATCGAGCCCATCGAGAAGACCCCGATCCCGTTGGTGGTCCGGGGGAGCGCGACCTTGTCGCTGCCGGGAACGAACAGCGCACCCTGGACACCTGCCATGCGCGCCTGTGAGGGGCCGTTGAAGTCCGCGTCCAGGATCGCCACCCGCAGCCCCCGGGTCCGGAGAGCGCCCGCGAGATGCAGCGTCAGGGTGCTCTTGCCGACCCCGCCCTTGCCGGAGCCCACGGCGACGAGATGGCGCACCCCGGCGAGCCCGTCGGTGATGCGGGCCCGCTGCTCGGCAACCTGCTCGAGAACCCTGGACCCCCCGTCCCCCTGGATGTCGTGGTAACCCTTCACTTTGTTGACGTTAGCCTACACCGGCTCACCGGCGCGGCGCTGATATTTTGCGCGGTAGGGGCGTCCTGAACCGCTGTGACCGCCGCCGCCGCCGGAGATGGTTCGCTAGACCACGCGCAGACCGAAGATGTCCGCGGCTTCGAGCAGATGGGGGTGATCGAGCGTCAGCCCGGTCACCTCGATGGCCTGCAGCGCCGCGGCGGCGCGATCGAAGACGGTCACGTTCAGCCACAGCGCTTCCCACGACGACCACCATCGCAGTCCGACGACGCGCGGATGGCGGCGGTAGAGGGTAAGCGCCTGCGGCTGTGTCACCGAACGGCTTCGTGTCGCGACCTGCGAGGGCCGCAGCCGTTCCCGCAGCAGCACGGATGGATCGTCGAGGTCGAGCAACGCCGCACCGTCGCGGAGCTCGAGCCGCGCCAGCGCGAGCGGCAGGCCGCGTCGCCTGAGCATCGACGCGGTGAGCCGCTGGCCGCGGAACGCGGCGAGCTGTTCGGCAATGCAGGACTCAGGACGATCCGAGAGATAAAGGCAGCCATAGACGTCGGGATTGTCGTGGCGTCCTTCGCCCTGGAAGAGGCGCGGAAACCAGAGCGCCCCGTCGGGCTGATCGTCGCGGGCGGCCTGGCGCCAGGCGAAACAGCGATAGAGCGTCACGCAAACGAGTCGGCGCGCTCGGCGCGGATAGCGCGCATCAGCTCCTCGGTGCGGCCGGCGCGTACCAAGTCGATGGGGCGGCGGTCGCCGAGGCGCGGATTGACGCCGAACAGCCACGACAGCGCGGCGTCCCGCTCGTAGATCCGCAGGAGCGCCGACCACACCAGCTCGAGCAGATCGATGCGCTCGGCGTTGAGCGGATCGACGCCGGCGCCGCGCAGCCAGCGGGTGATTTGGGCGCGGTTGACGCCGAGCATGTCGGCGAGCTGCGCCGCCGAACGGAAATCGGCGCGGAGCGCCTCGACCTTGCGGGCCGGCGAGACGGGCATGTCCCGAGTCTAGCGCAACATGATCTGTTGCGCAACAAGGGCCGTTGCGCGTACGGGAGTGGGCGACCCGCTGGCCACTTGACTGTCTAGTTACACTAGACTAACGTGTCTATTGCGACTAGACATGGAGGTTTCCATGGTGATTGATCCGAACCTTCTCGACCAGGCCAAGGGTGCGGGCACCAGACTGACGGCGGCGGAACGTCAGGCGCTGGTCGCCCGCGCCGACTACAACACGGCCATCCGGCGGCTGCACCTCGGCGGCGCCTCGCTGCGCGAAATCGCGGGGGCGCTCTCGCTCAGTCACCAGCGCGTGCAGCAGGTCGTCAGCGCCGCCGGCGGCAGCTGGTGGCAGATCTGGCGGCGGCGGGCGCAGCCGGCCGACGCGGTGTGCACCTGGTGCGGCCGGCCGCCGAGCGAAGTCGAGAAGCTGATTGCCGGCCCGAAGATCTACATCTGCGACGCCTGCGTCGGCGCCGCCGAGCGCGTCCTCCAGCAGCGCGAGTCCGCCGCGCGCGGATTGATCCACGTCGGGCCGGGAACCAAGTACCGCTGCGACTTCTGCGGCAAGCGCGCGAGCGAGACGCGCCCGATCGTCGCCGGGCCCGCCAACGCCTGCAGCGACTGCCTGGGGGTGTGCCGCGGGATCCTCGACAGCCGCGTGGCCTG
>JANMPW010000067.1:0-1697 GCA_031370065.1 Acidobacteriota bacterium | reverse complement strand
CCATCTTCGTCCTCTCGGCCGTCGGCGGCATTCTCGGCGTCCTCTTCATGATTCCCCTGCGCCGGGCGCTCATCGTCAAGGAGCACGGCAACCTCAAGTATCCGGAGGGCGTGGCCTGCGCCGATGTCCTGATCGCAGGCGAAAAGGGCGGGGACCTGGCCCGCATGGTCTTCAAGGGCGTCGGTGTGGCGATGCTCTACAAGTTCCTCTACGGGATCCTGGGACTCTGGCGTGAGACCGCGACGTGGTTCCGGACGGGCAAGGACGGCAAGATCCCCGACGCCACGCTCTCCTGCGACGTGACACCGGAGTACCTGGGCCTCGGCTACATCATCGGGCCGCGTATCGCGGGCGAGCTCGCATCGGGTGGAGTGCTCTCGTGGCTCGCGCTGATTCCCCTGATCTCGATCTTCGTGGCCGAGGGGCGCATCGTCCAGGACTTGAAGAATCTCGGTTTCAGCGACGCCTGGATGGCGGGCCACTCCCACGCCGAGTGGATCTACCGCGCCTACGTGCGCTACATCGGCGCCGGTGCGGTGGCCTGCGCGGGCGTGATGACGCTCGTCAAGACGCTTCCGACGATCGTTTCGGCCTTCCGGGAATCGGTGAAATCGTTCGGCAAGGGCGGGAAGGCGACGAGCGCCGTGCGCACGGAGCGCGATCTCGGCATGGGCCTCGTCGTGTTCGGCTCGCTCGCCCTCGCGCTCATCATCACGGTCCTGCCGGGCTTTCCGCACGGCCCTTTCCCCGGCTCGCTGTTGATGGGCCTGCTCGTCGTCGTCTTCGGGTTCTTCTTCGTGACGGTCTCGTCGCGGATCGTCGGCATCATCGGCACCTCGTCTAACCCGATCTCGGGCATGACGATCGCGACGATCATGGCGACTTGCGTGGTCTTCGTGGCCCTTGGGCGGACGGGCGACGTGTTCCAGGCGGTGGCCCTCTGCATCGGCGCGATCGTCTGCGTCGCCGCGGCCAACGCCGGCGCCACCTCGCAGGACCTGAAGACCGGGTACCTCGTCGGCGCGACGCCGCGGCGCCAGCAGATCGGCTTCATCATCGGCGTGCTGACCTCGACGATCGTCATCGGCGGCACGCTCTTCCTGCTCGACAAGACCTACGCGATGGGAGAGGCGCACGGCATCGGCGGACCGAAGCTCGCGGCGCCGCAGGCCACGCTCATGGCGACAATCATCAAGGGTTTGCTCGCGAACAACCTGCCCTGGGCGCCTGTTCTCGTCGGCGTCGCCCTGGCGTTCATGGCGCAGATGGCCGGCGCGCACGCTCTCTCCTGGGCCGTCGGCGCGTACCTGCCGCTCTCGACGACGTTTCCGATCTGGATCGGCGGCATGATGAAGGCCCTCGCCGACAAGATGACGCACCGCACGGGGGAGGAGAGTGAGCTGTCCTCCGGGATGCTCTACTCGACGGGCCTCGTCGCCGGAGGCTCGCTTGGGGGCGTGCTCATTGCCCTCGTCGCGTTCGTCGGGGATTCGCTGCTTCACATGGATAACCCGACGCTCATCGACAGACTCGACCTCGGCGCGAAGTTTTTCCCGGCCTTCAAAAATGGAGTCAGCGGAGACGTCTTCTGCGCGGTGGTCTTCGCATTCCTGTGCTGGCTGCTGGTCTCGAACGCGAGGAAGAAGCTGGAAGCGTAGGGGCACCGTCTATGGCGATACGCCACGCATCGGTCGATG
>JANMPW010000258.1:0-8098 GCA_031370065.1 Acidobacteriota bacterium | reverse complement strand
CGCCGCGGGGCGGGTAGTACTCGATGCGCACCTTGTGGAAGTAGTCCTTGTAGAGCTCGGGGTAGAGCTCGGGCTCCAGGATCGCGTCGAGGACCGAGGCCTTGCTGACTTCCTTCGAGCGGAAGGAGCCGGGATCGTCGAGCACCTCGCCGTCGCGGTTGCCGAGGATGTTCGTCGAGAACCAACCCTTGAGCCCCAGCATGCGCGCCTTCAACCCCGGCGCGATGATCGTCTTCATGAGGGTCTGGCCGGTCTTGAAGTCCTTGCCGGCGATTGGCACTCCTTTGGCGCGGGCCATCTCGTTCAGGGCCGGGACGTCGACCGACAGATTCGGCGCACCGTTGGCATAGGGCACGCCACTCGCGATCGCCGCATACGCGTAGATCATCGAGGGCGGGATGTCGGGCGAGTTGTCCTTCAAGCCTGTCTCGAAAGCGGCGAGCGTCTCGTGCACCGGCTTCTGCTGCGTGTAGACCTCGGTCGACCCGCACCACACCATGACCGCGCGCGCGGCGCCGGAGCTCTTGCGGAAACCCGCGATGTCCTGGATGAGCTCCTCGGCCAGGTGCATCTTCGTCGGCGCCTTCTTCACGTTCGGTCCGTCGAGGTTCTTGACCCACGAACGCTCGAAGACGGCGGACATGGGCTTGACCCGCTCGAGCTCGCCGCGGACCGGCGCCAGCATTTCGGGCGACAGGACGCCGGCCTTCAACGCCGCCTCGTACGCGTTGTCCGTGAAGATGTCCCAGCCACCGAAGGCGAGATCCCCGAGGCCCGCCAGCGGCACGAGCTCCTTGATCGGGGCAAAGCGCGGCTGGCTGCGCTTGCCGAGGCGCAGCTTCTGCAGCTGCGTCACGGAGCCGATGGGCTGCGCCAGGCCCTTGTGGATCAGGTGGACGCCCGCGATGAGCGTGGTCGAAACGGCCCCGAGGCCCGGCAGGAGGACGGCAAGTGGGCCGTCGGCCGGCGCGATTTGCCTCGCGAGCTCCGGGTAGAACGAGGTGCGGTCGCTCATGAAGCACTCCTTGCGATGCGGCGGTCGTTCCACGCGACGGCCACGAGCGCGAGGAAAAAGGCCGGTACGGCAATGGCCGAAGCAACGACGAACCAGTCAGCGATGCCGAAGGCGGACATTATCAGAACGAGGTAGATGAAGTCGCGGCGGGACAGGGCGTCCGCCACGCGGGAGATCGTCGTCTGCCCGTGCACGGCGACGGAGGTGAAAAGCGGGCCCTCCTTCTTGCCGGTCATCGTCCGCTGGTAGACGAAGAAGGCCGAAGCTGCCGTCGCGACCACGGCCGTGGCGCCGCAAACGAGGGGCCAGTCACGACCCGTCGCGCGCGCGAGTCCCAGTCCCATCGCCCCGAAGACCGCCATATGCACCACGTTGTCGCCCCAGAAATCGAGGGCGCCGCCCCACCGCGACTCCTGGAACTTCAGGCGCGCGAGCTCGCCGTCGCACCCGTCGAGGATCGAGTGGAGGAGAAAGAGCGCGCCGCCGATCACCTGGACGCCCGAGCGCGACGAGAGGAAGAACGGCGCGCCGATCAGCCCGAAGGCGACCGACACGATCGTCATCTGGTTCGGCGTCACGCGCGTGCCGGCGAGGCGGCGGCTGACGGCGAGCGAGATCTTGCGGTCGAAGTGCCGCGACATGAACCCTTCCGTGTCCTTAATGAGACCCTTGAGCAGGAACGTCTCGGCGCGCGCAAGCTCCGCGGCGCAGGCAATGGGAACTCCGACGGCGGGGGCGCCCGCGAGCAGCTCCTTCAGGTCCTTCGGGTGGACGGCGACGTTCCAGGGCAGGAGGGTCGCGCCCGGAGGAGCCGCGGGCGCGAGCTCGGCGCCGGTTCCTTCGAGCGCTTTCTGTGCGGCGGGGGAAGCGCCGGCGACGACGACCCGGCTAAAACCGGCTCGCCGCGCGGCGAGCGCCGTCCTGCGGATCATCGGAAGGCCGAGGACGACCGTCTCCGGCGCGATGCCGGCGCTTTCGGGGGCGACCAGGGCAAGGACGGGCGCGTCGCTCATCGCCTCGCACCGGGGCCGACGGCGCGCTCGGCCGATAGCGGCTCGCCGCCGCGGCGGTCGGACTCCCTGGCGAGGGCGAGGACGTTGGCGCAGAGCGCGGCCTCGGCGAGATTGTGGCCGCGCGCGCGCGGGCTCTCGATCTCGCCGACGAACTCCGTGATGACGCCGCCGAACCAGTCGGGATGGTGCGAGCCTTCCGTGAGGGCGGGGAAGGTCCACTCTTCGATCGCCCGCTGGCCGTCCACGTCGAGGAGCGCCAACCGGCCGCCGTCGAGCTTGAGCTTGCCGCGCGTGCCCGAGAGCTCGACGCGGTTGGCGCGCTCCTCGGCGGCCCAGGTCAGGAAGATCTCGGCCGAGGCCGAAGGGTGGAAGAGCATCAGGTCCACGGTGTCTTCGATCGGCCACTCCCGGTGCTTGCGGGTCGAGAGGCGCGCGGCGACCGTGCGCGGCGTCGAGGGCATCCATCCCTGGACGACGTACAGCGCGTGCCAGCCGTGGTCGACGAGGATCCCGCCCCCCGACTGGGCCGGGTCGACGCGCCAGTTGCCGGCGTCGCCGGTGGCGACGGCCGGCTTGTCGCGCAGCGTCTCCCAGCGGCAGTGGCGGACCTCGCCGAGCGCACCCGAGCGGACGATCTCGCCGATCCGGGCGAGGACGGGGGCGTGCTTCCAGTTGTGCACGGTGAAGAGCGTGCGCTCCTTCTCGGCAGCAAGCGCGGGCAGCCCGCGCAGCTCGTCGGGGGAGAGCACGAGCGGCTTCTCGCACAGGACGTGGAGCGAATGGTGGAGCGCGGCCCGGGAGAGAGCCGCGTGCGAAACGGGCGGCGTGCAGACGTCCACGAAATCGAGCGTCTCGCGCGCGAACAACTCCTCGGCGGATCCATACCAGCGGGCATTCGGGAACTCGGCCGCAAAGGCCTCGAGACGCTCGGGCCGGGCGTCGGCGGCCGCGACGATGTCCACGTCGCTGCGCTCCCGCCACGCGGGGAGGTGGCCGTGGACGGCCACTTGGCCGGCTCCGATGATCGCGCCCTTCAGCAACGTCGCCTCCGCTCCGCGAGGGGGCCTGCGCCTTCGGCGCACCGGCGTCCGGCTCGCCCGGATGCGGGCTCGACCGGACGCCTGGCCCCTCGCGGCGCTGCGGCTCCCGCGTCGCGAACCTCCTCCCTCCCGTCGGTCGGGAGACTATTCGCGACGCGAGCCAGGAGGGGGCTCATGCGAGCTTCCATTCCCGGGAGACAACGCCGATCGCCTCGTCCAGGATGTCGAGCCCTTCGAGGGCGAGCTCCTCGGTGATGTTCAGGGGCGGGTTCAGCCGGATGATCGGCGAGTAGGACATCGCGAGCAACCCGCGACGAAGGCACTCCTGGAAGAGCGCCTTCGTGAAGTCCTTCGACACGAGCTCCCTGGTGTGCCGGTCCTTGACGAGCTCGATCCCGAGCAGGAGCCCCTTGCCGCGCACGTCCCCGATGATGCGGTGCTTCTCTTGCATGGCCTGCAGGCGCGCGAGCATCGCGGCGCCGACGCGCGCCGAGTTCTCGACGAGGTTCTCGTTCACGATGATCTCGAGGGCCGCCAGGCCCGCCGCGGAGGCGAGCGGGTTGCCGCCGTACGAAGAGGAGCTCCCCGAGGGGTTCGCGAAGGGCTTCGCCTTCGTGAGCTCGTCGGTCGAGACGACGGCCGCGAGCGGAAAGCCGCCGCCGATGCCCTTGCCGCAGGTCATCACGTCCGGCACGACGCCGTCGTGGTCCACGCCCCAGAATTTCCCGGTGCGGCCGAAGCCCGTGATCATCTCGTCGGCGATGAAAAGAGCGCCGTGGTCTTTCGCGATCGCGCGCACGGCCGGGAGGAATCCCGGCGGCGGGATGACGTTGCCGGCGGTGCCTTGCATCGGCTCGACGATGATCGCGGCAATCTCGCCGCCCGACTGGTTCTTGATGACGTCGCGCGTCTTCTCGGCGCAGGCAATGCCGCAGTCGGGGTACTTGAGGTTGAGCGGACAGCGGTAGCAGTACGCATAGGGGGCGGAGTAGGTGCCCGGCACGAAGGGGCCGAGCCCAGCCTTGAAGTCGCCCCACAGCAGCGGAAGCACGCCGCCGGTCTTGCCGTGGAAGCCCCCCGAGTAGCCGACGAACTCGAACTTTTTGGTCACGGACTTGGCCAGCCGAAAAGCGGCCTCGACCGCCTCGGCGCCGCCGGAGAAGAGCTGGATCCGCGAGAGCCCCTGCGGTGTGACGCTTGCGAGCAGGTTCAGGAACTTCGCGCGCACCTCCGTCGTGAAGCTGCCGAACGTGAGCTTGCCGGCCTGCTCCTGGAGCGCCTTCACGTAGTGCGGGTGGCAGTGGCCGACGCTGCCGACTGCGATGCCGGCGATGAAGTCGATGTAGGAGTTGCCGTCCTCGTCGAAAATGCGGCTGCCCTCGCCCCGCGCCATCGCGAGGCCCGAGTACAGCGCGAAGGACTGGAGGCCGGGCGCCATGTTCCGGGCCTCGAGCGCGGTGATGCGCTTCGAGCGCTCGCCGGCCTCGAGGCGTTTGCTGGTCGTTTCGGTCATCGGGTGACTCCCAGTCGGGTAAACCGCGCGGCGAGCAGCGCGGCGATGTGCGTGGCGGCCACGGGGCGGAAGAGGGCGAAGCTCGGCCAGGCGTTCAAGTCGATGACAGAAATGCCGCCGCCCTCCGAGACGATCGCGTCGCCGCCGTAGACCGCGAGGCCGAGCGCGGAGGCGGCCTGCGTCGTCGCGGCCGCGAGCGCCTCCGGATCGAAGGCGTGGTTCGAGAGCTTCTGGTCGCGGTGGTAGAACCACTGGAACCAGGAGGGGCGGTTCTCGCCGCCGTTGACGCCGGCGACGCCGTAGAACTTGATGAGGTCGCCGGGCACGTGGTCCTGGACGACTGCCTTCGCGATGCCGCGGGAAGCAAAGCGCGCGAGGCTCGCGTCCAGGGCCGCCGCGTCGCCGGCGAAGCAGACGTCGCCGGCCTCCGTCGCGTGCACGTCGCCGCGCTTCAACCAGCAGGGCCCGGGGAACGCCGCCCGCTCCGAGCCCGTCTCGATGAGAACGCTCTTCGGATACGGGACCCGGTGCTTCTCGAAGAGCACGATCGTGCGCTCCCGGTCGGTGTTGCGGATGCCCGACGGCGGGTTCACGATCCGGGCGCCGCGGCGCTGCCAGGCGGCGAGCTTCTCGACGATCGGAATGCGCTCGCACATGACGAAGAGATAGGGAGGCACGGCATCGAAGTCGTCCGCCTCCGGGAGCTCGTCGGGCGACTTCAGCGCCACGGAGAGGCCCAGCCTCTCGAGCTCTCGAGCGGCGGCGCGTAGGATCTCCGCGTCGTCCGTCTCGCGCCCCGGCGAGTGGGCGAGCTCGCGGTACACGCCCCAGCAAGAAGTTGATCTTTCGCTCATTCCTTGCCCCTCACCCCGGCCCTCTCCCGGCGGGAGAGGGAGGGGTTTCCGGCGGCCAGCTCCTCGGCCGCGGCGAGGTCTTCGGCCCGATCCACGTCCACGACCTTCGGGATGTCCACGGCCTCGATCGGCTCGCCCGACTCCGCGAGCCACGCAAGGAAGTCGCGCAGGCGGCCGAGCGAAGAAGGGATGCCGAGCTGCCGGACCTTTTCGGGAAAGACGTAAATGCCGGCCGTCACGGCGTCGCCCGAAGCCCCACCGACGACCTTGACGCGCCCCGCGCGCGTCGTCGTGACCCAGAGGGGCTTCTCGTCGTGGACGTAGCCGGTCACGGCGAGCACTGTGGCGTCGGAGGGCAGCTCCTCGGCACGCCGGACGAAGCGCACGAATTCGTCCGGGGGGCAGTAGGCGTCGACCGTCGAGACGAGGAGGCGGCCCGCAGGGGCAGCGTCGAGGATCTCGCGGAAGCTCTCGAGCGAGGAGCGCGTCGTCTTGACGACGATCTTCGAAACGAGCTTCCCAAACCGCTCGCGCACGAATGCCGCGCAGTCCTTCTGCGCCTCGTTGAAGATGACGGCGGCCGAGGCGATGCCGGCCGCCTCGAAGTTGCCGAGCACGTGCGCGATGAGCGGCACGCCGCCGACCTCGATCATGGGCTTGGCGACGCCGAGTTCCTTCAACCGCGAGCCCTCGCCCGCGGCGATCACACCGCCCGCGACGATGGAGCTCATGAATACATCTCCAGCAGCTGCGCCACAGTCCCTATGACGCGGTCCTGCGGGCAACAGGCCTTCTCGCCGCCGGGCGCGACGTAGACGTGGGGCATGCCGAGGTCGCGTGCGCCCATCATGTCGCGCGGCAGCGAGTCTCCGACGAAGACCGCCTCCTCAGGCCGCACGTCGAGCGCAGAAAGCGCCGCCTGAAAGATCCGGGGATCGGGCTTCTCGAACCCGACGACCGCCGAGTCCATGGCGACCTGGACGTGGCGCGCGATCTCGGTGTCGGCGCAGACCCTTTCGAGATTGCCATAGAAATTCGAGACGATGCCGAGGCGGAAACGCCGGCCGAGGTGTCCAAGAACCTGGGCGCTCGCCTGCGCCTTTGCGAGAGAGTCGTGAAAGAACGCGTCGGCAATCCTCGGGCCCGTGGCGGCGTCCATGCCGAGCTCCTGGACCAGACCGTGCGAGAGCTGGTCGATCGTGTCTCGAAAGGGCAGATCCCGCGGAATCGTGCCGACCAGAGCATCATCGGCGGCGAAGAACGCGCGATCGAATTCCTCGGCGTTCCCGCGGTACCCCAGCGAGAGAACGTGCACTCGGAAGCGGTCCTTCCAGGCGATGCCGTCGGAATCGAGGGTGCCGCCGAAGTCGAACAGGATCGCCTCGATCTTCATCGCGGCACCTCCTCCGAGAGATCCAGCTTCTCCATGCGCAGGTGGCCCACGTCGACGAGGTGGTGCTTGAGGAGTACGACGATGCCGGGCGTGAGCCAGATCAGCTCCCGCGCGCGCCGCACGAGGGCATACGCGGCGCCCTGCGCGGGCGCGAGCCCTACCAGCGCGGCCACGCCGAGGCGGATCCCTTCGGCGCTGCCGATCTTGCCCGGAATGAAGAAGAGGATGCTGTTCAAGATCATCGCGAGGGCCTCGATGGCGAAGGCTGAGGCGAAGGTATTCTGGGGGGACAAGAGCCGCAGGACGATCCAGGTCTCCACCAGCCCGCCGCACCAGCCGAGGACACCCCAGGCGACGGCGAGGGCGAACTGCCCACGGTGTTCTTCCGCGTGGTAATAGAGGCGGATTTTCTCGTCGAGCCCATGCGCGTCCTCCTCGAGATGCCGCAGCCTGGACGCGAGCGGCCGGATGCGCAGGAGCTGCCTCAGGATCGGGCCGAAGAAGCCGCGCCGCTGCATGGTGGTGAAGCCCAGCGCCAGCCCGCCGAGAAGGAGCAGGCCTGCGACCACGAGGTAGCGGGCAAGCGGGGGAAGCTGGAAGTGCGTCAGCGTAACGGCGGCGCCGGTGCAAAGAAAGAGCCACTGCGCCAGGACGTCGGCGTTGCGGTGCACCCAGACCGTGGCGAACGCCGGACCGAAGCCCATCTTCTCGCCCAGCAGGTGCGCCTTCACGGGCTCTCCGCCGATGCTCGTGAAGTAGTTGATGGAATCGCCGCCGAGGTAAGCGGTAAAGAGCGCGCCGAAGGACATGGGGCGCGGGGCGGGCCCCGTCAGGACCCACCAGCCGAGCGCGAAGGCGAGCTGGGCCAGCGCGTAGAGCGCGACGAGGCCGGCGAACCAGCCGCCGATGAGCGCGAGGTTTGCCGCGACCGACTTCCAGCCGACCGTGGCGAGGATTGCCCCGAGCACGGCGAGCCCCGCGACGAAGAGCGTGATCCGCAGAGCGCGGCGGCGCCCGCCCTGCGCGGTTCCGCGCGGCGGGGGCGGCTCATGGGCTGCGGGAACGGTCGCGACGCGCGCGCCCGGGCGACTCATGCGAAGCTCCGAAGAAGAAGGCGGTTAAGAAACCCTGACGGGCAGGAGCGCCTTGAGCTCCTGGGGCAACGGGAAGGAGACGTCCTCCTTGACCGTTTCGAACTCCTCCACGATCTGGACGCCGAAGCGCTCGCGGCTCAAGGCCACGACCTCTTGCACGAGAATCTCGGGGGCCG
>JANMPW010000029.1:0-2832 GCA_031370065.1 Acidobacteriota bacterium | reverse complement strand
TCGCGTGCCTCGCGTTCGCGAAGAGGCCGCTGGCACGCGGAAGCGGGATGTTTCTCGTTTTCTTTCTGGCGGGCCTCGCGTACGGCGCGAGCTTTCCTGGCGTCATGGATCTGACCGCGCGGTTGCCCGGGTTTGCGCTCGCCCTCAATTACCGGCTGGTCTTTCTCGCCAATCTCGGAATCTCTGGTCTGGCCGCGCTCGGAGCCCAGCAGCTGGAGATCCGGGGCGGCGTGCGCGCGATTGCGTGGGCGAGCTGGGCGTGGGCAGGCGGGCTCTTCGCCGTTTTCCTGGTCTCGCAGCGAGTCTTCTCATCGAGAGGGCTTTCTCCAGCATTCACCTGGACCCAGCTTGCCTTCGAGATCGGGCCCCTGGTCGCGCTCGGGTTGACGTGGCTCGTCTGGAAGCCGACAGGGCCCCGCATGGCGGCGGCCGCACTCGTGCTGCTCGTGGGACAGCGATTCCTGGAGATGTGCGGCACCTATCCGACGCTGCCCGCGTCCACGCTTGCGCCGCAACTGCCGACGCTCGCGGCCCTGCCGCTTGGCAGCGATCCGACGCGCATCGTCGCGCGGGGGGATGTCTTTCGCCCGAATGCCGCGGCCCTCTATGGAATGGAGGACGCACGCGGCTACGAGTCGCTCGTGCTCGACCGTTTTGCCGAGACCTTCCCGCTCTGGTCGCATCCCCAGCCCGCGTCCTTCAACCGCGTGGACGATCTGGCGTCGGCGCGCCACTTCCTGTCGTTTCTGAACGTGCGTTACGCGATCGGCGCGCCCGCCGACCCCGTGCCCGAAGGCTGGCGCGAGCAGGCGCGGGGCCCGGAGATGGCCCTCTTCGCGAACCCGGGCGCGCTGCCGCGCGTGTTCATCCCCCGCGCTCTGCGGCGCATTCCCGATCCCGCCGGGCGCCTCGCCGCGATGGCGGCCGAGCAGGACTTTGCGGGCACGGCGTTTCTCGACGGCGCGGGGGCCGCCGAACAACAAAACGGCGAAGCCCACCTCCGTGTGCGGGAAGTGGGGCCCGATCTCGTCGTCGAGGCGTCGGTTTCCGCGCGGGCCTTCGTGGCGACATCGCTTTCGGACTGGCCCGGCTGGGTCGCCGAGTCCGACGGGCGCACCCTCGCGCTCGAGACGGTCAACCACGCCTTCGTCGGGTTCTGGCTCGAGCCGGGAGAGCACCGGGTGCGACTGGCCTACCGGCCTGCCTCCTGGACGTTCGGGCTCGCAGCCTTCGCAGCAGGGTGTCTGGCGTCCCTCGTCCTCGCGGTGTCTCGGCGCCGCCCGGTTTGACCCGGACGATCCGGCGCGACGTCCGCCCGGGCCGCTTCGTAGAACCATCGGATACCTTCTTTCGCGAGTGCGCTCTGTCTGGGCGTCGCCCTGCTCGCGGGCTTTCTGCTGTGCCGGGCTCTGGCATGCGCAAACCTGCCGGCCCTGCTCGGCGCCTCGGCGTGGGCATTCTCCGACCCGCTGCTCCGGCCGGAAGTCCTGGCCGAGGCCGGGTCGCGGGGCTGGCCGGGCCCCTCGCTCTTGCTGCCATTCGCGGTCGCGGGGGCCTTCGCGCGCTCGCGGGCGCGCTGGCCGTTTCTTGGTCTGGCGCTGGTCTGCTTCGTCGAGCGGTGCCGGTTCTGGCCGGGCGCGACGCCCGCGGCCTTCGGAGCGCTCGATGCCCTCGTGCTCGCCGTTCTCGCCGCTCTCGGGGCCCAGCGGCTGTGGGATGGCGAGGGAGGTCCGGCATTTCTGCTCGGCGCGGCCGCGGTGGTGATGGCCGGGGCCCACGAGGCCCTGCGGGGAGAGGAGACGCGTATCGCCTCGATCGAGCTCGCCCTGGCGGGCGCTGCGCTCGTTCTGGTCGCAGTCATTTCGCGCCAGAGACGAGCGCGCTCCGGTCTCGTCGCGCTGTTGGTGCTTCTGGGCTCCGAACGGGCCCTCGAGCTGGGGCTCGAGTCGAGGCAGTCGCCAGATCCCGCTCGGCGCGCGCTGGCTACGGCGGCTGCGGCGACGCCGACGGGGCGCTGATCTCTTCCGGGCGCCTCCGTTGTCCGAACCCGGCGAGGCCGGCGGCGAGGATGCATGCCGAGAGGGCGGACTGCGAGACGCGAGGGGTCGTCCAGCCGATCCGCTGGCCCGGGTCGCTCTCGTCGTGCATGTAGTCGAAGACGAGGAATCCGGAGAGTCCCGCGGTGAGCGCCAGCGCGGGCAGCAGGCGGCGCGGATCCGGACGCGCCGCGAGCAAGAAGGCGATCGGGATCGCCCACGAGAGCCAGAAGGTCCCGGCGTCGAGGTTGCGCAGCACTTCCCGCAGAATCGTCGGCAGGAATTCGGCGCGCAGTCCGAGCAGCGGACCGCGGGACCGGTACCCGACCGTGAGGCCGAAGTGCCGCTGGAAGGCGAACCAGGTGAGAACGCAGGCGGCCGGCGCCAGCAGGAGCGGTAACGTCCGGCGCAGGACCCGGCCGCGCCGCTCGAGCGCGTCGCGAAGCGCCGCGCCCGCGGCAATGAGTAACGCCGCCACGGAGCCTTCCACCTTCGTCAGCGCCGCTCCCGCGAGCATCAGGGCGGGAAGGAAACGGCTGGCGTCGGCGCGCGCGTCCTCGTCTTCCACGAGCAGGGCGGCGACGGCGAGGGTTTCGAAGAACAGCAGCTGCGCCTCCGCGTTGCCGCCCGAGTACGACTGCGCGATCGTGATCGCCGTCGCCGCGATCCAGAAGGAGGCGACCGCCGTCGCCGCATCGTCGGACAGGCGGCGGCGCAGCAGCGCGAGGACCAGGGGCGCGGCTGCCGCGACCCAGAGCAGCGAGCAGATTGGGACGAATCGCCACGGCAGCTTGCC
>JANMPW010000252.1:0-4309 GCA_031370065.1 Acidobacteriota bacterium | reverse complement strand
CCCTCGCCGACAACCTCGGGGAGCCGGCGCGGCGCGCCTTCGACCAAATCGGCGAGGCGGACTCGATCGTGATCGATCCCCACAAGCACGGCCTGCAGCCGTATGGCTGCGGCTGCGTGCTCTTCCGGGACCCGTCGGTGGGAAGGCTCTACAAGCACGACTCGCCGTACACCTACTTCAGCTTGACGCAACGACACCTGGGCGAGATCAGCCTCGAGTGCTCCCGGCCGGGGGCAAGCGCCGTGGCGCTGTGGGCGACGATGCGGCTGCTGCCGCTCGAGTGGGGCGGGGAGTTCGCGAAGCGGCTGTCGGCGTCCCGGGCGGCGGCACTCGCCCTGCACGCGAAGCTCGCCGCGGACGCGCGGTTTCTTCCGGCCTTCGATCCGGAGCTCGATATCGTCGTGTGGGCGGTCCGCGCGCGGCGCGTGAGCGAGGCCTCGGCCCTCGCGCGGCGGGTGTTCGGCGAGGCGGCGCGGCGGGGCCTGCACCTCGCCCTCGCGGAGCTGCCTGTCGGATTCTTCGATCTCGCGGGCGCTCGCGTCGAGCGGGACCGCGACACGGTCACGTGCCTGCGGTCGGTGTTGATGAAGCCCGAGCACCGCGAGTGGCTGGACCGGATCTGGGAGATCCTGGACGCGTCGGCGGGTGCCGCGATGGGGAGCGCATGAGCCCGGAGGGCGGCGGCCTTCTCATCCGCCCGGCCGGCCCCGGCGATCGCGCGTTCACGCTCACCGCGGTGATGCGCCTGGGATCGTTCGGGCCGCCGCCGTGGCGGACCGCCGAGGAGATCGGCGAGGCAGACGCGCGCGTGGTCCGGGCTTTCTTCGAGAACCCGCCCGAAGGTGCCGCGCTGCTCCTGGCCGAATCGGGAGGTGTGCCGCTCGGCTTCATCTACCTCGAGGTCCTGCGCGACTACTTCGTGGGCGAGGAGCACGGCCACGTCGGAATCCTCGCCGTGACACAAGAGGCCGAGGGCCGCGGCGCTGGCGGCGCGTTGATGCGCGCGGCCGAAGCGTGGGCGCTCGGGCGCGGATACCGTCGCCTGACTCTCAACGTCTTCGACGGGAACGCGCGTGCCCGGGCCGTCTACGATCATCTCGGGTATCGGCCGGAGACGGTTCGCTACGTGAAGTTCCTGTGAAACGCGCGGCGGGATCCGAGTTGCGCGCATTCCTCGGGGCCTTCAGCCCGGAAATCGCGCAGATCGCGCTGCGCCTGCGGTCCCTCGTGCTCGAGGAGGCGCCGGTCTCGAACGAGTTCATTGATGACGCCGACAACGCGCCCGCGATGTCGTACGGCCTCACGGACCGTCCGGGCGACGCGTTCTGCCACATCGCGGTCTACAGCGGGTGGGTGCATCTCGGGTTCCATCGCGGGTCGCAGCTGCCGGATCCGGAAGGTTTGCTCGAGGGAACGGAACGAGGGATCCGACACTTGCGGATGGCGAGCCTGGACGATCTGCGGCGGCCGTTCGTCGGCCGCTTCCTGCGCGCGGCGATCAAGGCGGCGCCGCAGCCCGAGGGCAAGACCGGGAAGCGATCGGAGCCGCGTTCGGTGGTCCGCGGCGTCTATGCAAAGAAGCGGCGGTCGGACAAGCCGGCATAGAAGAAGGAGGGCGCATGAGCGGGTCTGGATCTCTGGCAGTGGGATCGATCTCCTGGGTGGACCCTTTTGAGTCACAGGAATGGTTACCTCAAGGATGACAGAGTCGTGAAGGCGCTCATCCCCTCGACGCTGGCCGTGCCCTTCGGGCATATGATTCGCGGCAAGAAATCAGGAGGAAAGACGATGAAGGCAACTCGTATCGCGAAGGGAATCCTCGTTTTCGCCCTCGTTCTCGCCGCGCGTGCGGCGGCCGCCGAAGACACGGGATGCAGGGCCCTGGACGCCTCCTGGAAGAAGGCGATGCTCTCGGGCGACGTCGAAGCGGTCGCGGCGAATTACGCGGCGGATGCCGTGATGTGGTTTCCCAACATGCCCGAGGCGCGTGGCGGGAAGGCCATCCGGGAGGCGTATGCGGGGCTCTTCAGGGACTACTCCGTAACGGACGTCGTCATGTCGAACACCGTTTACGAGAACTGGCAAAACGTGTCGGTGGGCTGGGGGAACTATGGGATGACGCTGCAGCCCCGCCAGGGTGGCGACCCGGTGGTCATGAAGGGCCGCTTCACCGCTGTCGGCAAGCAGATCAACGGAAAGTGGCAGTACGTGGCCGACCAGGCGTCCGCCGAACCTGCGCCGCCGCCGGCCGCGGCGCCCGCGGCCAAGCCCTAGCAGCCTTTCCCGATGAGCGCGCCGGGCGAGGAGAAGGAATCCGGGCGGATCGAGGCGTTCAGCGACGGCGTCGTCGTGATTGCGATCACGTTGCTCGTTCTCGAGCTGAAGGTCCCTCACCTGCCGGACGGCGGCGCCGGAGGCTCGCTCACGGCCGCGTTGCACCAGTAGCTGGGTTGTCGTTTCGCGTAACGCATAGAAGATACAGACAAGAGGAGGAGGTCGCCATGCTCGCTTCCATTCATTGGCTGCCCGTCATCGTGTCCGCGGTCGCCGTATTCGCGATCGGGGCGCTCTGGTACTCGCCGCTGCTCTTCGGCAAGGCCTGGGTGAAGGCCCACGGCTATACGCCGGAAAAGATCGAGGCGATGCGCGCGTCCATGGGGCGCTCCTACGCCGTATCGTTCGTCTGCTACCTCGTGATGGCCGCGGCCATGTCCGTGCTGATCGGCCGCATGGACGTCACGATGGTCCGCGGCGGCGTCAAGCTCGGCGCCCTCATCGGAGTGGGCTTCGCCGCGTCGATCGGCCTGACCGCCAACATGTTCTCCGAGAAGCCGCTCGCGACGTACCTGATCGACGCGGGCTACCAGATCGTCTACCTGATCACGATGGGCGTGATCCTGGTGGCGTGGCGCTGAGAACGTGACCCGGCGGGCGCTCGTCCTCGCTCTCGTCCTCCTCGCCGGGGGGCGCGCGGCGGGCCTGCCTCAAGCGGCGGCGATTGCTCCGCCGCAGCCTGCGAGTGCGCCGTCGGCGCGGCACGCGATCGCGACGGCGCGCGCGCTCAGTTGTTTCTCGATGAGCAGTCAGTCGGCGCCCGCGGACCCGAACGAATCGCGAATTTATCCGAGGAGGAGCTCATGATTTTCGAAAAGAGGCGGGTGAGCGTCGCGGAGGCGCTGGAGAAGCTTCCGGGACCTAACGGCGACCGGTTCGCCACGGTTCTCGAGCACGGGACGCTCGTCATCGAGATCTACGCGCCGCGCGGCCACGACCCGCAGAAGCCGCACACGCGCGACGAGGTGTACCTCGTCGTCCAGGGGCGCGGCGAGTTTCGCAACGGGTCGAAGCTCGAGCGTTTCGGGCCCGGCGACGTGCTCTTCGTCCCCGCGCTCGAGGACCACCGCTTCGAGAGCTTCACGGACGACCTCGTCGTGTGGGTCATGTTCTATGGGCCGGAGGGCGGCGAGGCGGCGATGGCCGGGGCGCCATGAGCCGGCCTCTCGAGTTCACGAAGTCCGCGGCCGACCACCGCGAAGCAATCGAGGCTGTCGCGCGGACGGTCGAGTCGCTCGATCGGGGTGTGTGGAACGTCGCCCGTGAGCCAGGGAAGTGGTCTCCCGCCGAGATCGCGCAGCACCTGATCCTGTCTTACGGGCCGCCGTTCGCGGAGCTTGCGGGCGGCGCCGGATTTTCCGTGCGGCTTCCGTGGTGGAAGCGAACGGTGCTTCGCTGGAAGGTGCTGCCAAAGATTCTGTACGCGGAGAAGTTCCCAAAGGGCGCGCCGGCCCCGAAGGAGGCTCGGCCCAAAGCGGGCGCCGCAAGCCCGGAGGAGGCGGCGCGGCTCCTGCGCGAGAACGCGGGGCAGTTCGAGCTTCGGCTTTCCGAGGCGCACGCCGCGCGGTCCGTCCGCCTGACCCACTCCTACTTCGGCAAGCTGACCGCATCGCAAATCCTGAAGCTCATGGCCGTGCACGCGCACCACCACCGGGCCCAGTTTCCGGTCAGCGCAAAGGAAGGGGACAAGGCATGAACGCGAGCGCAAAGACGCGGTACGCTTCATCGCTCTTGGCATGGCGCTCGGCACCGGACTTGGCGTGGTGTGGCACAACATCCCGATAGGAACTGCGTTCGGGTTCATCATGGGCCTGCTCATCGGGATGATCCGAGAGCGGTGGGACCGGCCTCCCGCGTCCTGAGCGGCGTGGGATACTTGCCGCGTCCGCGGGGACCGCGGCAAGAAAGGCACCGAGCACAGACATGATCGAACGCCTCAAGGAAAGCGGCACGCAGGCCTTTGGATTCAAAGTCA
>JANMPW010000012.1:0-2720 GCA_031370065.1 Acidobacteriota bacterium | reverse complement strand
CGGCCCGTCGCCTTCATCCTCTCCGGCGAGATGGCGGTCGCGTACTGGCAGTTCCACGCGCCGAACGGCCTGTGGCCCATCGTCAACCACGGCGAGTTGGCCGCCCTCTTCTGTTTCCTCTTCCTCTACATGGCCGTTCGGGGCGCCGGCGACTGGAGCCTCGACTCGCTGCTGCGGCGCAGGCGGGACGGCACCAGCCGCATCGATTCGTAGCGGAGGGCAGAGGCTCCGACCTGGATCCCGAGCTGAAGTCTTCCCGTCGCCCTTGGACGTAGACTCGCCCTATGGATCCGATCCTCGCCCACCGGCTCTTCCGCATCGGCGCGACTGCCGTGACGGTCGAGACGGCCGTGACGAGCCTCGCCATCCTTCTCGTCGCCTGGCTGCTGGCGCGAGCAGCGCGGTGGCTCGTCGTGCATCGGCTGCCCGCCCGGGCCTCCATCGCGCTCGGCACGCGCTACGCGATCGGCCGGATTCTCGGGTATCTCATCGTCTTCCTGGGGCTGACCGTCGCACTTCAGGCGCTCGGGGTCAACCTCGCAGCGTTCGCGGTCTTCGGCGGAGCGCTCGGCATTGGGCTCGGCATCGGCCTTCAGGACATCACCAAGAACTTCATCTCCGGCTTGATCATCCTCTTCGAGCGGCCCGTCCAGGTGGGAGATCGGATCGAGATCGGCGAGGTCAGCGGCGATGTGGTCGAGATTCGGGCGCGCGCGACGGTCGTCCGGACCAACGACGACGTCCACCTCATCGTCCCCAATTCCAAGTTCATTTCCGACACGGTGACCAACCGGAGCTTCGGGCATCGCCGCGTGCGATACCGGATCCCGGTTTCTGTGGCCTACGGAACCGATCCCCGAGCGCTGGAGGCAGCTTTGCTCGGCGCCGCAAAGCAGAGTCCGAGCGTCCTGAAGGATCCGGCTCCCGCAGTCTGGTTCCACAAGTTCGGAGGTTCGTCCCTGGACTTCGAGCTCCTCTGCTGGACGGCGACCATGCTGGACCGACCCGGGGCCTTCCAGAGCGAGTTGAACTTCCTCGTCCACGACGCGCTCAAGCGGGCGGGCATTGAGATTCCATTCCCGCAACGGGACGTCCACATCCGCTCCGCGGCAGGCCTCGGACCCCTCATCCCACCCGAGGGTGGCGGGAGCAATCCCGAGTGACGCAGCACCTTGCAGCCGAGTCAGCGCCTGAGCAGCGAAAAGCAGTTGACGGTCACCGCAATCGTGTCGGCGTCCGGGGCCGGGAGGTTCTCGATGACGAGAAATCGCTCGCGGGCCGTTCAATGTATAATAAAAAGCACAATCGCCCTCTCTATGTGGACGGGGCACAGATTTGTCCGCGAGCAATAACCGCGGAAGGGAGGACTCAGAATGAAACGCAAGGCCCTGAGACTTCTGGCAAGCGGGGGCTTCGCCGCGTTTCTGAGCGGCTCTCCCGCGGCGCTGCCCCAGACCGCACCGCCACTGGGTGTCGTGCAGCAATTTTCGGTCTTAGGTAACTCGGGGGTAACTGGCTCCACCGGATCGGGCACCGTGGTCCTTGGAGATGTCGGCTCTTCTCCAACTGCCTCGATTTCGAACTTTCCGCCTTCGAGCGTGACTCTTCCGTTTACCCTGCACCTCACGAATGATTTGACTGTGCAGCAGGCTCATACTGATGCCATCGCTGCCTACAACTTTCTGGCCGCTCAGGGGCCAGGTACGGTGCTCCCTGCACAACTCGACGGAGCCGTGCTCACCTCAGGCATCTATTCTTTTGCGGGAGGAGCGGCCGATTTGGCGGCCCTCGGAACTCTCACTCTCAACGGGCCAGGGGTCTTCATTTTCCAGGTGGCTAGCGCGCTCACCGCCAACGTCGGCTCGAATGTCGTTGGTACGGCGGACCCTTGCAACGTGTTCTGGCGGGTCGGCACCTCCGCGACTCTCAACGGAATCAGCTTTCGTGGAAACGTCTTCGCGGATGCAAGCATCACCGTGGGATCCGGTTCCAACGTGACCGGTAAGACCATAGCGGGAACAGGGCCAACTGGTGCGGTGACGATGGCAGGCGCCGGCGGCAACACGATCGGAGGATGCGCGACTCCAAGCTCTCGCGTGGCGCCCGTCCCCACGCTCTCCGGATGGGGGACGATCATGCTCTTGGCTCTCCTGGCCCTGGTCGGCTTCGCAGCGATACGCGGGCACTGATGGAGTCAGGCAACGTCCCCACCTTTGCGGAAAACGTTTTGAAAGCATGATGAGTACCTCATCGAGCACGGCCGCGAGGAGAGTCTCCGTAAACGATTGATTTGCAATCGCATATTTGGTGGGAGGTGCAGGGATCGAACCTGCGACCACCTGCGTGTAAAGCAGGCGCTCTACCGCTGAGCTAACCTCCCGTTCGGGACCTGCCTTGGTTCAGCCTCGGCCAATGGTAGAAATATGGCATGAAAACTACCATTGATGCCGCGGGCCGGAGCGTCATTCCCAAGCCCTTGAGAGAGCGGCTCGGCTTTACCGCCGGGGAGTCCCTCGACTTGCGCGAACGGGATGGGCGTCTCGAAATCGAGCCCGTTCAAGAGGTCCAGAGCGCGACGAGCTAGATCGCGATCGACGCGAACCGCTCGATCTCCTCGACGGGCATCGGCCGCGCGAGCAGGAAGCCCTGGCCGTAGGGGACGCCGAGGGACTGGAGGACGCGCAGCTCCTCGCGGGTCTCGATGCCCTCCGCGATCACCT
>JANMPW010000718.1:0-5603 GCA_031370065.1 Acidobacteriota bacterium | reverse complement strand
GATTCGGCGGGGGGGTGCGATTGCTCGCGATGCGGGAGAACATCGGGTTTGCCGGGGCGATGAACGCCGGGATCGACGCAAGCTCGGGACGCTATGTGCTTGCCCTGAATCCCGACTGCCGGCTCGAGCCGGACTTCGCGGCGACGCGCCCCGCTCCCGATCCGAAGCCGCCCGGGCCTACCTCGCAGTCCTCGCGTTGGCTTTCGGTCTGGGCCCGGGCCCACACATGAATCACGACTCATGACTCCTCTCGACGTCTCCATCGTCGTCGTCTCGAAGGACGACGCGGCGGACCTGCCGGTCTCGCTCGGATCGGCGGTCGCGCAGCGCGGCGTCTCCTGCGAGACGATCCTGGTCGACAACGCGTCGCAGGACGCCTCCCGCGAGGTGCCGGACCGGTTCGGCGGGGCGGTGCGCTTGGTCGCGATGCGGGAGAACCTCGGGTTCGCCGGGGCGATGAACGCCGGGATCGACGCGAGCTCGGGACGCTACGTGCTCGCCCTGAATCCCGACTGCCGGCTCGAGCCCGATTTTGCCGTGAAGCTAGTGCGGCGCCTCGACGCCGCCGATGCTGCCGATGTCGGCTCGGCCTCCGGGCGCCTGCTGCGGGCGCAGGGCGCGGACCTGGCGCCGACCGACGTGCTGGACTCGACCGGCATCTACTTCACGGCATCGGGCCGGCATTTCGACCGCGGCTCCGGGCGGAGCGCCGCCGGCCGGTTCGAGCGCGAAGAGGAGATCGCCGGGACTTCCGGCGCGGCCGGCTTCTATCGGCGCTCGGCGCTCGAGAGTGCGCGGATCTCGACCGGATGCTTCGATGCCGACTTCTTTCTTTACCGCGAGGACGCCGACCTCGCGTGGCGGCTGGCGCGCCTCAACTGGCGCTGCCTCTACGTCCCCTCGGCTCTTGCCTGCCATCGCCGCCGAAGTCTGCCCGAGCGGCGCCGCCAGATGTCCGTGCTCGCGAACATGCACTCCGTCAAGAACCGGTTCCTGCTGCGGATCAACAACCAGACGGCGGGCGAGGCCGTGAAGACATTCGTTCCGACCTTCGCCCGCGACCTCGTCGTGCTCGGCGCCTGCCTGACCGTCGAGAGAAGCTCTCTGCCCGCGTTCGGGTGGCTCTGGCGCAATCGCTCGCGGCTGTGGGCCAAGCGAAGGGAGATCGAGGCGAAGGTGCGGACGCTCGGCCCCCCGGTGCCGTAGGGGCGGCCGTTACGGGTCGGGCCGCCCGCATCCGCCACTGCGATAGCTTCTGTCCGCCGAAAGGCCGGGGTCACCGAAAGGCCGGGGTCAGGTCTGAAAACTTCGGCTTTTCGGCCGCCGGCCAAACTCCGAAGAAACCAGACCTGACCCCGTGAGCCGCCCGCATCCGCCACTGCGATAGCTTCTGTCCGTGAGAATCGGCATCCTCGGGACCCGCGGCATCCCGGCCCGTTACGGCGGGTTCGAGACGCTGGCCGAGGAGTTGTCGGCGCGCCTTGCGTCCCGCGGCCACGACGTGACGGTGTACACGCGCTCGCGCTACGCGCAGCCGGGGCTCGCGATCCACCGGGGCGCGAAGATCCGCGTGCTTCCGACGATCCCGACGAAGTACCTCGACACGGTCGTGCACGGCGCGATCTCGGGCGTGGATGCCGCCTTCGAGCGCTTCGACAGCGTCCTTGTCTGCAACGCGATCAACGCCGCGTCGTCGTTTCTTCCGCGCCTGTCCGGCAGGACGCGCGTCGTGCTGAACGTGGACGGCCTCGAGCGCCACCGGCGCAAGTGGAGCGCGGTGGGCAAAATTGCGTACCGCTTCTCGGAGTGGTTGTCGACGGTCATCCCGGACGCGATCGTCTCGGACGCGAAAGTCATCCAGGAGTACTACCGGACGCGGTACGGCCTCGACTCCGTCTTCATCCCGTACGGCGGCGACCTGCCGCTGCCAACCGGGCGCGAGACGCTCGACCGGTTGGGTGTGGCGCCGGAGCGGTACGTCCTCTACGTCTCGCGCCTGGAGCCGGAGAACAACGCCCTCGCCGTGCTCCGGGCGTACCGGGACGTCCCCGGCAACATCCCGCTCGTCCTCGTCGGCGACGCCCCCTACGCGGCCGGTTACATTGCCCAGCTGCGCGCCGAGGCCGACGCGCGCGTGCTCCTGCCCGGCGCGATCTATGGCGAGGGCTACCGGCAGCTGCTGGCGAACGCGGCCGTGTACCTGCAGGCGACGGAGGTCGGCGGCACGCATCCGGCCCTCGTCGAGGCGATGGGGTATGGCCGCGTGGTTTGCTACAACGCGACGCCGGAAAACGAGGAGGTTGCCGGAGGCGCGGGGCTGCCGTTCGACGCCCGGGAGCCCGCGTCCCTCTCTCGCCTTTTGCGCGGGATCCTGGATGATCCGGTCTCCCACTCCGTATGGAAAGAGAGAGCAAAGGAGCGCACACGGGAGCGATATCGTTGGGACGATGTGGTCGACCGTTACGAGGCCGTCCTTGAAGCCGGCAGCGCCATCCCGTAACATCGACGATGGTTCGAGCCCCGCCCCCGGAAACGCCTCATGCTGAAGCAAAAAGCCCGCGCCATTGCTCTCGGGGTACTCCTCACCGATCTCGCGCTGACGGCGGTGTCCCTCCCGGTGACGTGGTCCCTGCGCCAGGGCATCCTGAGGACGTCCTTCCCGAGCCTCTTTCCGCTCCCGATCCACCCCCTGGACGAGTACCTGCTGCTGCTCTTTTTCATCCTTCCCATCTGGGGGCTCCTGCTCTCGGCCGCGGGCTTCTACCGCAGCCACCGGACGCTGCCGCTCGGCGAGGAGATCTGGGCGGCAGGCAAAGTCACGTTTGGCGGCACGACCATTCTCGTTCTGCTGATCTTCGGGTTGCGGCTGGACTTCGTGAGCCGCTGGTTCCTCGTGCTCTTCGGCGTCCTGAACTTCCTCTTTCTGACAGTCGAGAAGATCGCGCTGCGGCAGCTCTCGCGCTGGGTGCGCGCGCGGGGCTTCAACTTCCGCACGGCGCTGATCGTGGGCACGGGCCCGAAGGCCGCGCAGTTCGCGGACTTCCTCGAGGCCCATCCGCACTGGGGCTTCCGCGTGGTCGGGTACCTCGACGACGACAACGGAGGCGAGATCGGCCTGCAGGGCCGCTGGCCCTGCCTCGGTACGATCATGAACATGGAGTCCGTCCTCGGCGCGGAGGTGATCGACGAGGTGATCTTCGTCATCGAGAAGGGCAAGCTCGCCGAGTACGAAGACGCGCTGCTCGTGGCCGAGCGGCACGGTGTGCGCGCGCACGTGTCGCTCGACATCTTCCCGCACGTGCTCGCGCGGCCCGTGCTCGAGGAGCTCGACGGGATCCCGCTGCTCTCCTTCACGACGACGCCCTCGAACCCGGTCGAGCTCGCGGCGAAGAGGGCGATCGATCTCGTCCTCGCGCTCGTGCTGTTCGTCGTGACGCTGCCCGTTCAGGTCGCTGCGGCGCTGACGATCCTGCTGCTTTCGGGCGCGCCCGTATTCTTCCGCCAGGTGCGGTGCGGATTGAACGGCAGGCACTTCACGCTGCTGAAGTTCCGGACGATGGAGGCCGGTGCCGAGGACCGGCTGGCGGAGATTTCGCATCTGAACGAGATGACAGGGCCCGTATTCAAGGCCAGACGCGACCCGCGGCTCACTGCAGCGGGGCGGCTTCTGCGGCGGCTGTCGATCGACGAGTTGCCGCAGCTCTGGAACGTGATCGTGGGCAACATGAGCCTCGTCGGCCCGCGCCCACCGCTTCCGGACGAAGTCTCCCGTTACGAGCCGTGGCAGAGGCGCAGGCTCAGCATGAAGCCGGGCCTGACGTGCCTCTGGCAGGTCTCGGGAAGAAGCGAGCTCGATTTCGACCGGTGGATGGCCCTGGACCTGAAGTACATCGACACCTGGTCGCCGCTGCTGGACTTGAAGATCCTTTTGAAGACGGTCCCCGCGGTGCTGTCGGGAAGGGGAGCCAGATAGGGACTCAAGCCGCGCTCGGGGTCAGGTGTTCGATTCTCCGGACCCCGAAGGAAGTCTCACCTCGCTGGAACAACAGGGGCCGGAGAACGAAGAATTGACCCCCTAAACCGCCACGGGTCCAATCGCCACCGTGCCGCGTCCCAGTTCTATCGGTTCCCGCCGCCCTCGTCCGAGACGCCCTCGGAGGCCTTGTACATGTACTTGATGGAGGCCTTGGGAAGGAGGACGTTCGGGCCCTTCTCGCGGTTGACCTTCAGGCAGGCCTTGTCGTACCACTCGATCCAGCCCTCGACCCGCTCGCCGTCGATGAGCACGACGACCATCGGCGTCTTGGCCGCCATCTGCTTGAGGTAGTAGTAGCTCTCGGCGTTGGTCTGCTCGGGCGGGACCTGCTTGCGCTGGGCGAAGGAGCGCGTCGGGTAGCGGTCCGCGAGCTCGGAGAGGTTCGGGCGAATCAGCTTGCGGTTGGCGGCGGTCTCGTCATCGGTACGGAAGGCGCCGCCAGAAGAATTGCGATTGACCACTGCTGTCTCTCTTCGTCCCGGTAATAGGGTGGGACGTCTTGACAGCTCAAACCGACATGTCGGCCGGAATATTCTGGGTCTTCTTCGGGGGCGCCTGGGCCCGGTCACCGCCCTCGTCCTCATAGGCCAGGCAGCACATGAGGCGCCCGCACATCCCCGAAATCTTCGAGGGATTGAGCGAGAGATTCTGGTTTTTCGCCATTTTGATGGTTACGGGGTGGAAGGACTTAAGAAAGGTCGAGCAGCAGAGCGTCAGGCCGCACGGCCCGATTCCCCCGCGCATCTTAGTTTCGTCCCGGGGGCCGATCTGGCGCATCTCGATGCGGACCGGGTGGGCCATCGCGAGATCCGCGACGAGCTTGCGGTAGTCGATCCGCGACTCGGAAGTGTAATAAACCGTGACCTTCCGGCCGTCGAAGCTCTCTTCGGCCCGGACGAGTTTCATGGGCATGCGCTTTTCGGAGGCGAGGGTCCGGGTGTCGGCGAGAAAGCTCTTTTCCCGGTCCACCTTCGCCCGGTAGGTGTAGAGATCGGGTTCGGTCGCCACCCGGACCAGGCGCTTGGAGTCGCGCAGCTGGCACTGTTTGAGGATCATGGGGCGCAGGTTCGTCACCTCGGCGAACTCCAGCCCCTGGTCGCCTTCGACCACCACCCGCAGCTTGCGGGTGACCTCGATGCCCATCGTGTCGCAGAGGACGCTTCGGCCGTCCTCGTGTTCGTTCATCCGGATGCCGACGTACTGGCCGGGGTTGTATGCGTTTCCGACCCCGCAGCCGCCTCCACTGCCACAGCCACCCATGTCAGGACCCCCAACACTCAAGTTACCATGACTTGGAGCGGCCCTACAGGGGGCGGAAAGGTGCGTTTTGGCCCGGTCGGCCTGTCCCTTCGCCCGGCGGCGGGCCGGGAGCCTGTACTTGTTGACAGTAATTCCCAAATCCGGTAGCGTATGGTCACTAGACATATTGATTGAAAGGTGGGAAAATTCATGAAGCGCCTTCTTATCGTTGCCACTTTGTTCGCTCTCGCCGCGCCTGCATGGGCGGAAAAGTTCCTGACTCCGCCCCACACTCCGACGGCCCCGCCGGTTTTCCAGACGATCACCG
>JANMPW010000714.1:0-4533 GCA_031370065.1 Acidobacteriota bacterium | reverse complement strand
CGGCCGGCCCGTCGGGGACCGTCTACGGGAGTACCTACGGCGGAGCCCAGGGGACCAACATCGGCTATCTCTACGTGTCGAGAAATCGCGGCTCCGATTGGACTCTTCTTTCGCAGGAAAGGATGGTTCGATACACGCAGCTGATCCTCGATCCGTTCGTTGTCGAAACCCTATACCGCGTCGACTCCGGTCTCGTTGGCGTTATCGGCGGCAACGGTTTTCCCGTCTACCAGGGCCGGGTCAAGAAAAGCACCGACGGCGGCACGAATTGGACCTGGATCGACTCGGGCCTCGCGTTGACTCCGGAGCGGACGGTGACGGCCATCGCCGCCGACCCGACGACGCCCAACCGGCTTTTCGCCGCGACGGCGGCAGCGAACTCCGGCGCGCCGGCCCTGCCCGCGCTTTTCGTCACAGGCGACGGCGGCACGACCTGGACGGCGCTTCCCGCGAGCCTGTCGGGCGCAGTCGACACCCTCGCCGTGGACCCGTCGCGGGGCTCCACGGTCTATGCGGGAATCTCGAGCGGCGCCACGGGAGTCTTCCGCAGCGACGACGGCGGCCAATCGTTTCAGTCGCTGGGCGCTTTCGCGACCTCCCGGATCGTCCTCAATCCCGCTCACCCGGGGCAACTCTATGCGGCGACGCTCGGACAGGGGGTGCAGGCGAGCGCCGACCGCGGATCGATGTGGCAGGCGATGAACGCCGGACTCACGGACCTGAACGTCGCCGGCCTCGCCATCGACGCCACGCGGCGATATCTTTATGCTGCCACCCCCTCGGGGGTCTTTTCCGTCCGGGTCACGGATCCCGAGACTCTCGTGCTCGACGCGGCGCATCCGTTCAGCGTCACCCTCACCGCCACGGACCAGCGCACGGGCCGGACCGGTGCCGGCGTCGCCACGCCGGTCAACGACCTCTGGGGCTACTTCAGCATCCCGGCGATCACGAACAATCCCGAAAACCCCGAGGTCTTCGTCAAGATGCTCGACGGCACGGCGATCAACGGCCGCTACTGGTTCTTCTACGGTGGGCTGACCGACCTCGAGTACACGTTGACGGTGAAAGAAGACGCGACCGGACTGACTCGAACATACACGAAGCCCGCAGGCAGCGAGTGCGGCGGCTCGGATACGGCGGCGTTCGGGCCGTGAGCGGCTAGGGCTGCGTCAGCAGGTAGACCGCGAAGCTCGCGAGCCAGTGCTCGCCCGCATAGTCGCTGGAGGTGACGCGCGCCAGGCCAACCACTGCGTGCGCGGCCCCGGCCCTGAGCAGGATGGCGCGCCGTGAGTCGGATGGGGGCAGCCCCTGGGCGATGCCGCGCAGCATCCAGGCGCGCGATAGGTTTAGGCCGTCGAGGTGGACGAGCCGCGGGTCCGTCGGGTCCGAGACCGAGACCGGGGTGAGCGGGAAGGTTTTGCGCGCCGAGAGCCGCGGGAGAAACCGCTTGAGCCACTTGGCGTACTCCTTGGGCGCCAGGACGCGGCGCATCAGGTCCGCTTCAGCCAGGCACGGCGAGAAAAAGTCCTCTCCCGAAGGCTCGTAGGCGAGCGGGCAGGCGCGGTCTGATCCGTAGTAGAAGCTGGCGCGCGAGATCAGGATCTTCTCGATGTCGGCCCGGTGGGTCGCGCGCGCGTAGTCGAGCGCCTGGGCGAGGGCGAACGCCGTGTTGGGATGGACGCCGCTGCGGACCGGGTGCGTGAGCTTGGGCAGATAGTCCTGGAAGCGCGCGACCGTCGCGTTCTCGAGCGGTCTCAAGCGGCTTCGCCACGCGCGCTCCTGCGGATCCTCGGATGCCTCGAGGTCCGCGACGAGCCGCAGCGTCCACGCCCAGCCGTACGGCCGTTCGAACGTGCGTGCGTTCGGCCTCTCGAGGTAGCGCGTCTCCGCCTCGATCGCCGCGTTCGAGAAGTGGGCGTCCAGGCGCGCGCGGATCTCGTCGGCTGAGGCGAGGGCGGGAGTCGTGCGCAGGAGGTGTGCGAGCATCCAGTGCCCGTGGACGGACGAGTGCCAGTCGTAGCAGCCATAGAAGGACGGGTGGAACTCTCTCGGCGCCTTCACGTCGGACGGCCCGTCGAGAACCTGCTCGGGCTTGTTCGGGTACTCGCGGTCGATGCAGTTCAGGGCCAACCTCGCGAAGCGGTCGGCAGTTCCCACGTCGAGCTCCGACGCGCCGAGCCCCACGGCGAGGAGAATCCCGGCGGCGAAGAGCCCGGCAGCCGGTCTCACCAGGGCATCCGTCTCGAGAAGGGTCAGTCTTTGCAGTCGTTTCACGTCGTTTCCCCCGGGCCGTAGGATGGTATCAAGGCCGCCCTCTCCGGCTGACTGCCGGCGGCCTGCTGAACTAGAATCGCGCTCCTTATGTCTACCCGAACGCCCGAGATCGACCTCTCCGACGAGCTCCTGGCCGAGTTCGGCGGCAACGCCGGCTACGTCGCCGAGCTGCTCAATCGCTTTCGCGCGAACCCGGCCGCCGTGGACGACGAGTGGCGCCGGTATTTCCGGGAGCGCTTCGGCGAGCAGGAGCCGCAGGCCGCCCCGCCTGTCCCCGCCGCGCCTGCGAGCCCTGCGACCCCCCTTGGTCCGGTCGTCGAGGGCGAACACGCGACCCTTCGCGGGGCCGCGCTGCGGATCGCGGAGAACATGGAGGCGAGCCTCGGCGTCCCGACGGCGACGACGCAGCGCCAGGTCCCGATCAAGCTCGCCGACGAGAACCGCCGGCTGATCAACGAGCATCGGGCCGGGCTCGAGCAGTCGAAGGTGTCCTTCACCCACCTCGTGTCCTGGGCCGTGATCCAGGCGCTCGAGTCCTTTCCCGCGATGAACGACGCCTTCGACGGCTCGAGCGGCGAGCCCGCGCGCGTGCGCCGCGACGAGGTCCGATTCGGCCTCGCCGTCGACGTGCCGAAGGCGGACGGATCGCGCTCGCTCCTGGTGCCGAACGTGAAGGGCGCGGAGAAGATGAACTTCGCCGAGTTCGCGGCGGCGGCGGACGACGTCGTGACGCGCGCGCGCACGGGCAAGATCAAGGTCTCCGACTTCGAGGGGACCACGATCTCGCTCACCAACCCCGGCACGCTCGGCACGACCGCCTCGGTGCCGCGCCTGATGCCCGGGCAGGGCGCGATCATCGCGACGGGGGCCATCGAGTACCCCGCGCAGTTTCGGGCGATGGCGCCGGCGATGCTCTCGCTGCTGGCCATCTCCAAGGTCGTGACGTTCGCCTCCACGTACGATCACCGCATCATCCAGGGCGCCGAGTCCGGCGCCTTTCTCGCGCGCGTCGAGGAGCTACTGCTCGGCGAGCACGGCTTCTACGAGGGCGTGTTTGCCGACCTCGGCATTCCTTTCCGGCCGCTGCGCTGGGAGGTCGACAAGAACCCGCCGGTCTTCTCCGACGGCCACACCGACGAGGTCGCCAAGCAGGCCCGCGTGCTCGAGCTCATCAACGCCTACCGCGTGCGCGGGCATCTTCTCGCCGACATCGACCCGCTGCGCTCGCGGACGATCGCGCACCACCCGGAGCTCGATCTCGAAACCTACGGCCTGACCATCTGGGACCTCGACCGGGAGTTCTGGACCGGGGGGCTCAAGGGCGGCGACCGGCTGCCTCTGCGCGAGATCATCGCGGTGATGCGCCGCGTCTACTGCGGCAAGATCGGGACCGAGTACCGGCACATCTCGAGCCCCACCGAAAAGTACTGGATCCGCGAGCGCGTGGCCGCCGCGGCTTCGTCCGGTTCCCTGCCGAAGGAAGTGCGCAAGAGCCTGCTCGCCAAGCTCATCGCGGCCGAGGAGTTCGAGCGCTTCCTCGGCACGAAGTTTCTCGGCCAGCGGCGCTACTCCGTCGAGGGCTGCGACACGGCGATCCCGCTGCTCGACCGGCTCGTCGAGGGCGCTGCCCTGCGCGGAGTCGACGAGGTCGTCATCGGCATGTCGCACCGCGGCAGGCTGAACATCCTCGCCAACGTCGTCGGCAACTCGGCCGAGCGCATCTTCAGCGGCTTCGAGGGCGTGGTCCATCCGGACTTCCCGGCCGACGAAGGGGATGTGAAGTACCACCAGGGCGCGCGCACGACCCGCCGGTCCGAATCGGGCCGGGACGTCGCGATCCAGGTCGAGTCGAATCCTTCGCACCTCGAGGCGGTGGACCCGGTGGTCGAGGGCGTCGTGCGGGCCAAGCAGGAAAGGGCGGCCGGCCATGGCCCCGAGGCGTGGAAGCACGCCCTGCCGGTGCTGCTCCACGGCGACGCGGCCTTCGCCGGACAGGGCCTGGTCGCCGAGGTCCTGAACCTCGCGAACCTGCCGGGCTACCGCACGGGCGGCACGATCCACGTCGTCGTCAACAACCAGATCGGATTCACGACACCGCCCTCGAAGGGGCGCTCGTCGGTCTACTCGACGGACGTTGCGAAGATCAACCAGGTTCCGATTTTCCACGTCAACGCCGACGATCCCGAGGCCGCGTACCGGGTGCTCGAGATCGCGCTCGACTACCGGCAGGAGTTCCACAAGGACGTCGTCATCGATCTC
>JANMPW010000695.1:0-5748 GCA_031370065.1 Acidobacteriota bacterium | reverse complement strand
ACAGCTGGCGTTCGGCGGGCGCCTCGTCGTGCCGATCGGCCCCTCCGGAAAGCAGCGGCTGCGCGTGATCCGCCGGCGCAAGACCGACTACGCCCAGGAGGAAGGGGAGGACGTGACGTTCGTCCCGCTGCTCGGCCGCTTCGCCGGGAGCCCCGCGTGATGGCGCGCCGCGCCGTGGTTCGGGGACGGGTCCAGGGGGTCGGCTATCGGTTCTTCGCCTCGCGCGCTGCCCGCGAGCTCGGCTTGAACGGTTGGGTCCGCAACCTCGCCGATGGCTCCGTCGAGTGTTTCGCCGAGGGTGAGGAGGCGGCGCTGACGCAGTACGTTGCGCGCCTCCACGCCGGTCCCTTCGGCTCTCGCGTGGAGGCCATCGCCGTCGAGCCCGCCGAGCCGCAGGGCCTCGCCTCCTTCGCGATCACCCGATGACCAATTTTCGGGCGTTCATCCGCGACGTGCCGGACTTCCCGAGCCCGGGGATCCTGTTTCGCGACGTGACTCCGCTGCTCGCCTCGCCGGATGCGTTCGCCGCCGCCGCCCGCGCGATGGCGGAACCGTTTCGCGGGGAGCGTCCCGAGAAAGTGCTCGGCATCGAGGCGCGCGGGTTTCTCTTCGGCACCGCGCTCGCGCGCGAGTTGAACGTGGGCATCATCCCCGCGCGCAAACCCGGCAAGCTTCCGCGGGCGACCGAGAGCATCTCTTACGGGCTCGAGTACGGGAAGGACCGGCTCGAGGTGCACGCCGATGCGTTCCGAAAGGGCGAGCGCGTCCTCATCGTGGACGACGTGCTGGCCACCGGGGGCACCGCGAAGGCCGCTTCCGATCTAGCCGAGCGGCTGGGAGCGCACGTCGTGGGCGTGTCGGTCTTCATCGAGCTCGCCGCCCTCGGCGGCCGCGCGCGGCTCGGCGGCCGGATGGCGCACGCCGTGCTGGTGTTATAGTTCGCGGTCTCCCCGGCAGAAACACCGCATGGCCTCCGAAAAGATTCTTATCGTCGACGACGACGAGGATGTCCTCCTCATCGTCCAGACGATTCTCGACAACGCCGGCTACTCGGCCATCCTGGCGCGCAACGGCCGCGAGGGCGTGGAGAAGGCGATCGAGTTCAAGCCCGACCTGATTCTGCTCGACGTCATGATGCCGGAGCTCTCGGGTTGGGAGGTCTGCACGACCCTGAAGAGCGCGCCCGAGACCCGCCCGATCCCGATCGCGATGCTGACGGTCAAGAGCGAGATCCGGGACCTCATCACGGGCATGCAGGTCGGCGCCGACGACTACATCACGAAGCCTTTCACGCGAAAGAAGCTTCTGTCGACCGTCCGCCGGCTGCTCGACGAGAAGCGGGACTCGCCGCCCTCGTACATGACCGCGGAGAACGAGGCAGTCCGTTTCAAGAACCTCCTGTTCGACGCTGTGACCGAGCTGCCGACTGTCCCGGTCATCGTGGATGCCCTGCGCGACCGGCTGCTGGACAACCGCGACATGGGCGTGCTCTACATCGACGTGGAGCAGTACAGCCACATCGAAGAGACCTACGGCTGGGAAGTGTTCGATTCGCTGCTGCGCCACACGGCGCGGACGCTGCGCCGCATGTTCGGGACGATCTTTGCCACGGAGGATTTCGTCGCGGTCAACCGCGCCGGGGGTTCGGACTTTTACGTCTTCGCCACGCTCGAGGCCGGCGAGGACGCCGCCGCGCGCCTGCAGCGCAAGGCGCGGCAGGTCGAGGATTCCCTGCGCGGCTCGCTCGACGAAGCGTTCGGGGCCCGGATCCACAAGCGGATCGGCGTGTTCGTCGGGCACGCGCTGCTGAGGCCGAATCCCCAGATGCGCATCGAGCGCCTCGTCTACCGCGCGCTCGGCCAGGCCATCGCGATCGCCACGACGAAGGGAGAGGAGCGCCAGGCTCACCTGCGCGAAACGTTCAAGGACATCCTGCGCAAGCGCCGCGTCCGGACGGTGTATCAGGCGATCTTCCAGCTCGAGACGATGGAGCTTTTCGGCCACGAGGCGCTGACGCGCGGCCCGATCGAGACGGCCTTCGAGAGCCCGGAGCTGCTGTTCCAGTTTGCGGGCGAGCACGAGGCCACCTGGGAGCTCGAGCAGCTCTGCCTGGGGTCCTCGGCGTCACACTACGCGCCGGCGCGTGGCGGCCACCTCTTCATCAACGTCGAGGCGGAATCGGTGGTGGCTCTCGCGCGCGAGGGGCCACAGACGATTGCGCCGCTCTTCGAGATGCAGCATCCGGTCGTGCTGGAAGTCACAGAGCGCTCCGCGATCCGGGACCTGCCCGTCTTCCGTGAGGCCCTGGCGCAGCTACGGGCGAAGGGCTTTCGCGTGGCCATCGACGACGCCGGGTCTGGCTATGCCTCGCTGCAGGCGATCGCGGAGTTGAAGCCCGACTTCATCAAGGTCGCGAACACGCTCATCACGGGGTTGCGCACCGACACGATCAAGCGGGACGTCGTCGAGATGCTCGTCAACCTCTCGCGGCGCATCAACGCAGTGTGCGTCGCCGAGGGCATCGAGACGCCCGAGGACCTCGCAGAGTGCCGTCAGCTGCGCATTCCCTACGGCCAGGGCTTCTACCTCGGGGTCCCGAGCGAGCACCCCGCCGAGGCGCCGGCCCGGGAGTTCACCGGGCGCATCCGCACGTCGCGATGAAGCGCCACCTCCGAAGGTGAACGGACGGTCAACGCATCGCCCGCTTGCCCGGTCAGGACCGAGTGATCACTCGCCGTGCTCGATGCTGTGGCACGCGAGCTGTCCCTTCGGGTCGATCGCGCAGTAGAGCGCGGGCAGGCCCCACAGGACGAGGAATCCCGACAGAAGGAATCCTCCGATGACGGCGATTGCCAACGGCTGCTGCAGCTGCGAGCCTTCGCCGAGCGCGAGCGCGAGGGGGGCCAGGGCGAAGGCGCTGGCAAGGATCGTCATCGCCACCGGCCGCCGCCGCCGCCGCGCCGCGAGCGCCCAGGCCTCCCGAACAGCCGCGCCGTGCCGAAGTGATTCGCGCGCCTCGTGGATGACGAAAATGGCGTTTTCGCCGACGATGCCCACCATCATGATGCCGCCGACGAAGCTCGATATGTTGAGCGTCATTCCGGTGGCGAGAAGGGCGCCGAACACGCCGGCGAGCACCGCGACGGAAATGACCGCGGTCAGCAGCGGGGCGCGCCAGTCTCCGAACTGGAAAAGGAGGACGATCGAGACGAGGAGCAGGCCGCCGAGCAGAACGAAGAAGAGCTGCCGGAACGAGTCCTGCTGCTGCTCGTAGAGGCCGCCGAACACCACGCGCATCCCCGGCGGCAGGCGCAGCCCGCGATCGAGCTTCCCGCGAATCTCGGCGATCGCCCCTCCGAGATCGCGCCCCTCGAGGCGGGCCGTGACGCCGAGAAAGGTCTTGAGATTCTCCCGGTGGATCTCGGCCTCGGGCGCGCCGGTCGAGACGGAGGCCACATCCGCGAGCGGCACCAGCGCGCCGGTCGGCGTACGGAGACGCAGGGCCGGGAGTCCTCGCGGATCACGGGCGAAAAGCCTTAGGTCGTAGAGCCTTTCGCCGATCCGGATGTTGCCGGCGAGCGTGCCGGCCAGGGCCGGCTCCACGGCCGCCTGCACATCCTCGGTCGTGAGGCCGAACCGCGCGGCGCCGCGGGGGCCTTCCTGGGGCCAGCGCGGATCGGCGGCGGGAACGCGGATGGTCAGGGCGGGCCCCGCGATGACGATCCCGTCGAACACGTCTTCGACGCCCTTGACTCCGTGCAGGATCCCGGCGGCCTCGCGGGCCCGGTCCTGCAAGAGCGCCTGGTGTTCGCCGAAGATGCGAACGTCGATCGGCTGCGGAACTCCGCCCGTGAGATCGGCGATCTGATCCTCGAGGAGCTGCCCGAAATCGGTGTGCAGGGCCGGGGCGATCGCAGCGGCGCGCGCCCGGATGTCCGCGATGACGTCCTCGACGTCGCGCCGCTGTCGCCGCGGCTTGAGGCGGATGACGTAGTCGCCGCGGTTGGGTTCCGTGATGAAGAACCCGAGCTGTGTGCCGGTCCGACGCGAGTAGCCGCGAATGTCGGGCATCGTCATGAGGACGTTCTCGAGGCCGTTCAGCATTGCATCCGTGTCGGTCAGAGAGGTGCCCGGCGGTGTCCAGTAGTCGAGGATGATCGAGCCCTCGTCCATCGCCGGGAGGAAGTCGGACCCGAGCCTGCGATAGAGAAGGGCGCCGGCGCCGAGCAACGCCACGCAGACGAGCGCGGCAGCCCATGCGTGCCGGGGCAGAAAGGGCGCGGGCTCGCGCGGCGGCGTCTTCTTCGCGGGCGGCCTCGCATACGCACCGCCGGTTGCGCGAAGGACGACGGGAACACCGAGGGCCGAGACGAAGAACGAAATGCCGAGCGCCAGCGCCATCGTGAGGGCCAGCGGCTGAAAGAAGGCGCCGACGACCCCGGTCAGGAGGGCGAAGGGCAGGAAGATCACGATCGTCGAGAGGCTCGAGCCGATCAGCGGACGGAGGATGGCGCGCAGGCCCGTCAGCGTCGGCGCGCTCGAGCCGTCCTCGCGGTGGCGCTGGATGCTCTCCGCCACGACGATGGCGTCGTCGGCGATCAGCCCGAGCGCGGCCGCGATGCCGCCGAGGGTCATGAGGTTGATCGTCTGGCCGGTGACGCCGAGTGCGAGCAGGACCACGGCAACGGTGACCGGGATCGCGGCGACGGAGATGAGCGCGATGCGGAAGCTCCGGAGAAAGACGAGCAGCACCAGCGCCGCCAGACCGACGCCGATGAGGATGGCATCCCGGACGCCGTTGACGGAATGGGACACGAACTCTGCCTGGTCGTAGAACGTCGTCCAGCGGACGCCCTTCGGAAGCAGGTCCGGGCGTTCGGCGAAGAGGCGCCGCACACCGGCCGCGATGGCCACGGTATTGGCCGTGGGCTGGCGCGTCAGGTTGATGAGGACGGCGGGCCGGCCGTCAGCCGTCGTCCGGATGTAGGAGGTCGCGTCGTCGACGCCCACCGTCCCGAGGTCGCCGAGCAGCGCCGGGACGCCGCCGCCCGGCACCGGAACCGCGATGCGGGAGAGCGCCCCCGTGTCGGCGACGACGCCGTCGACGAGTGACAGGTACAGCTCGTGGTTGGATTCCGTTAACCCGGCCGACAGGACCTGGTTGTTCTTCTTGATCGCCGTGAGGACGTCTGTCACCGCGAGTCGCCGGGCCGCGAGCGCTTCGAGATTCAGGTGCACCTGGAATTCCCGGCGCCGCCCGCCCTGGACCTGAGCCTGGGACACGCCCGGTATTCGGACGAGCTCCGGCATCAGCGTGTACTCGGCGAGCTCCCAGAGATCCGCCTCGCTCCGGGTGTCCGAAGTCAGCGCATAGCCGAGGATGGGAAAGAGCGCCGTGTTCATCGGTGCCACGTCCACGTGCGTGTCCGGGGGCAGATCGGGTGCGATCCGCGCGATCGCCGCCTGGACCCGCTGTAACGCGATCTGCATGTCGGTGCCCCACTCGAAGTTCGCGGAGAGCTCGGTCGAGCCGCGGGACGTCGTGGATCGCACCAGCCGAATGCCCGGAAGGGGGAGCAGGGCCTGTTCGAGCGGGCGCGTGACGCTCGGCATCATCCGCGCGGCCGGTTCGTGTCCGACGTCGGCGATGACCTTGATGACCGGAAAGGTGACCGAAGGGAAGATCGCCAGCGGCATGCCGGTCACGAGGAGGACGCCGGCGGCCGCGAGCAGGACGACGACCAGCAT
>JANMPW010000634.1:0-1699 GCA_031370065.1 Acidobacteriota bacterium | reverse complement strand
CACGATGAGCGACATGGGCTCGAGCTTGAGATCCGGGTCGTCGGGATGTCGCGCGCGCACGCGGGCCACGGCCTCCGGGTCCTTGATCGCCGCGTTGTACTGCTCGGCGTTGCGGACCTGGCCAAAGTCCGAAAGCGTCTGAAATCGCTCCTCCATCTGGGCCACCGCCCACCTCAAAGCGTTGGCCGCCTTCTTCGGATCCGTGATGATCGGCGTTGCCAGGTGCGGCAGGTTTTCGTACATCTCGAGCTCGACCATCTTCGGGTCGATGAGGATGAGCTTCACCTTGTCGGGCGAAGCCTTGTACAGGATGGACGTGATCAGCGAGTTGATGCCCACGCTCTTGCCCGATCCCGTCGTGCCGGCGATGAGCAGGTGCGGCATGGCGCGCAAATCGTCCACGACCGGCTCGCCGTGGATGTCCTTGCCGAGGGCGAGCGTGAGAGGCGAACGCGAGCCCTGGAACCGCTCGGACTCGAGCACGTCACGGATGGCGATGATCTCGCCGCCGCCCGGGTTGGGGACCTCGACGCCGACGCTCGCGCGCCCCGGCAGACGCTCGACGCGGATCGACTCCGCCGACAGCGCCAGCGCGAGGTCCTCCGAGAGCCCCATGACCTGGTTGACCTTGATGCCGGCGGCGGGCCGGAACTCGTACGTCGTGACCACGGGCCCCGGGTGGTACTCCGTAACCTCGCCCTCGACGCCAAACTCGGCGCACTTGGCCGCGATCAGCCGTCCCGTATCCGCGAGCGCCCTGCGGTCGATCGCGCCCGCCTCCGCCCGTTTCTCCAGCAGCGAGACGGGCGGCAGCGCGTAGCCGTCGAGCGTGAGCGGCAGGCTCTGCTGCGGCTCGGACTTCTTCTTCGGCGCGGAGGGCGACGCGGCCTTGATCTTGACGGCGGCCGTCGTCTTCTTGATCGAGAACTTGCCGGGGCCCGGCACTTCGCGCACGATCGGCGGCGCATCCTCCGGCGCGAACGGAATGTCCTCGAGCGACACGGGGTCCTTCTTTGCCCTCTCGAGGTGCCGGGTGACCACCGTTCGGCGCAGGCGCTCCTTCGTCCGACGGTCCCGGTGGCGCGCCCAGCCCACCGTCAGCCTTCCGATCAGGCTTGCGAAGCGCACGCGCAGCCTCAGGAAGACGTCCCCGAGCGAGACCTGGGTCGCCAGCGGCACGGCCAGTACCACGAACGTGATCGCGAGCAGCACGGCCCCGGTCGTGCCAATCCGGCCGCGGAACGCGTCGGCGAGGGCGCGCCCGACGATTCCTCCCGTCTCCATCTCCTCGCCATAGAGCCCCCGCTTGCCGACCGCGAGCGACAGGAGCATCGGAACGGAGAACACGAGCAACAGCAGCCCCGCGGCCTTGGTGCCCGGGTGCGGCAGCGGCCGCGCCCAGAAGCGCCGCCAGCCCAGCAGAAAGACGAGGCCCGTCACGGCCCAGGCGGCCAGACCGAACAGGGCGTAGAGCGCTGCAGCGAGCGACGCACCGAAGCCGCCGATCCAGTTATTCGGGCTGGCGGCCACTCCCCCGGCGGTCCAGGAAAAGATGCTCGGGTCGTGCGGATCGTAGGAAAAGAGGGAAAGAACGGCGAGCAGCCCGGCGAGCAGCAGGAGGATGCCGATCGCCTCGCTCGCGAGACGGCTCTTGCGGAACGGTGTTTCGCTCAATCGCCGCCATTATCGGACGGAAAGG
>JANMPW010000609.1:0-1626 GCA_031370065.1 Acidobacteriota bacterium | reverse complement strand
GGTCGGGCACGCGCGCCGTCAGCGGGATCGGATTCTCCGTCCAGGACCGGACCTGGTCGCCCTCGGCGACGAGAAGAAGGTCGGCCTGCCCCGGCGGGCGAATGAAGAGCTGGCGGATGGAGGGATAGGGCTCCGGCAGGCGGATCGAGAGGTCCCAGAGCTTGCCGATCGGCTTGCCCACGGCGTCCACGACCGTGCGGGACAGGAGCTCCGAGAAGTAGATGAACGTCCCGACCCGCACGTCCACGCTCGCCCCCGCGCCGTTGCTCACCACCGCGACAGTGTTGGCGAATCGCCGAACGCGATCAATCGTTTTCCGTCCGCGCGAGCGGCCTCGCTCGTGGAGGACCTGTTTCCTCGACACGTCTCGGCGTCGACGTCCGCAGTGACAGTCCTCGGCCATCAGGCCGACGAATCTCGTCACTTCCAGTATCCGCCGAGGACCAAAACCACACATCCCAAAGGCTTTAGCCCTCTTGGCTCCGACCTTGCTCCTCCTGGAGGACGAGGGGGCATCGAAGATGTACAACGTGACGATGGATCGCAACGCCATGAGGCAGGAGGTCCTCGGGCCGCTGTTTCAGCGGCACGTCGTGAGCCTCGCCGGAACGGTGGACGCGCGCTGGCTCGAGTCCTACGAGGAAGTGGCCCGCGACTCCGATGTGTTCAAGCGATACCGGTTGGAATCGAGAGAGGGCCTCATCTCGTTCACCTGCCGCTCCAGCGACGGTCCGAAGGTCGTCGACACGTTCCTCGAGCGGCTCGCGCTCTTCGTCGAGATGGTCAACCTTCACGCCACCTGCGCGTCGGCCGCTCCCGGGGCAACCCATGCGGCGCGGGGACTCGACAGCCTCGAGGCCTAGCGCTCGTTTCTCAAGAGGGCTATTCACGAGCGGCCCCCAACAGACACTCACTCTCTCCCCTGAGGGGAGAGGGTGGGTGAGGGGTTAGGCGTCCGTTGAGCTGCAGCCGGCTCACATTGGAGAGCCACTTTCTAGCCCTGAAGAAAGCTCTTGAGCTCCGCCAGCGAGATCATCATCGTCATTGGATCGATCGGGGACTCGGCGAAGCCGTGATGAAGGTAAAAACGCTTGCTGGAGTCGGAGACAGCATGCAATAGAACTGCGCGGATGCCGGCGATTTCGGAAGCTTGTAGCGTTCGAAGAAGACCATCTTTCAGCAAGGCAACACCCAGGCCCGCTCCTTGATATTCACGATGGACTGCGAACCGCGCAAGCACCATCACCGGGATCGGCTCGGGCATGTTGCGCCGTATGCGGCCCGTCGCTTGTACGTGGGAGACAGCACCTGTAGCCAATGCGTAGTAGCCGACGACGCGTCCGATGGCAGTAATGACGAATGTGCGCGAAGCGCCGGTGGCCTCGTTCTGGTGCGCCCGACGCTTTAGCCAGTTGTCGAGTTCGGGAACGCCGCAATCGAAATCCGAGACGACGTGTTCGCTGGTGAGGTGCTGCGGAGAGCTGATCGCACTGCTCATCGCTCCCAGGGAGACCGCTTAGCGAGGAGCTTACGAAGGCGCGGGTTGTCCACAGGCGGCGCATCAAGCGCCTCAGCAAACCGCTGGAAAGTGGCCTCGTCGAGCTGAAAAAACCGGCGATCCAAAAG
>JANMPW010000717.1:0-1877 GCA_031370065.1 Acidobacteriota bacterium | reverse complement strand
GTCGAGCGTCGCAGAAACATATCCCGACTTCAATCCGCCGATCGTCTTCGGATCGAGGTCGATGCCGCCGACGACGATGTCGCCCGGTTTCTTGCCGGCCTTCTGCAGCGCGTCGGCCAGAATGCTGGTGATCGAGCCGTGCTGGGTGCCGATCGCCTTGAGATTGGGATGGCTCTGGATGTAGGCGACGAGCAGCGGAATGGCGAGCGAGGTGTCGCTGTTGACCTCCTGGCTGATATCGAGCCGTTCGACCTTGAGGCCGGCCTTCTCGAGGGTGTCGGCCATGCCCTTTCCCGACTGGCTGCGCTCGGCCTGGCTGAACGGGTCATAGACCAAAGCTTCGTCGCCGGCCTTGAGGCCCTGGGCGAGCATGGCATTGCCAGCGATCGTGCCGCCGACATAGAGGTCGACGCCGGCATAGCCCATGCCCTTGGGGCCGAATTCGGCCTGCAGGTCGGACATCGGCGAATTGCCGACGGTAACGACGATGCCCTGGTCAACGGCGCCCTTGACGATGTCATGGAAGGCGACGCCGCCGGGATGGCCCATGATCTCGATGCAGGTCGGCTTGGCGGCAACCGCTTCCTTGACCTGGTTGATCTTGGTCTCCGGCGCCCAGGCCGAGAACTGAGCCTGGAGGTCGACGCCGAGGGCGGCGGCCGCCTCGGAGGCGCCGGTCTGGCGCGCGAGCGTGGCGCCGTCGCCGGCGTTGCCGCCCATCTGCATGTACATGGTGACGCCTTCGCCGATCATGGCGGCGGAGGCTGTTCCGGCACCCGCCATCAAGGCGATTGTCGCTGCTCCCGCGAGCAACATTCTGCTCGTTTTCATTTCCATTCCTCCCTTAGTCACCGCCCCCGCGCCGTTTGGCGCAAGCCGGCGGCATTCATTCGGCCGGACGTGCGGGTCGGCCGAAACCCTGGACGCGCCCGAGGCGCGCGAAGAAGGCGGCGCGGCGCTGCGGTTCGTCGACATAGAGGTAGAAGATGATCGATACCAGAAAAATGAGGCCGCGCACAGTGTTCACCCACGCCCCGGTCAGGCCCGTGGCCACCAGTCCGGGCTCGACCATGGCGATGATGAAGCAGCCAAAGATCGTGCCGATGATCGTGGCGCGACCGCCGAAGATCGAGGTGCCGCCGATCAGCACCGAGGCGATCGCGATCAGCAAATAACCCTGGCCCTGATTGCCGAAGTAGTTCTTGTTCTCAAGCGTCAGGAAAATGGCCGCGCAGCCGGCCAGCGCGCCCATCAGCGTGAACAGCTTGATCTTCTCGCGGTCGACGTCGATGCCGACCACCCGCGAGACGTCGTTGGAGTCGCCAATGAAGAGCGTGTGCTCGCCGAAGCGGTGGCGGGTCAAGACCAACCACAGGATGACGACGATGATCGCCGTCCACAGCGACTGGATCGGAATCTGCTGGACCCAGTCGACGCCGGAAGACACGGCGAACGGGCGGCCGACGACCCACTGCCAGACCGAGCTTTGCTCGGCGGTGCGCAGCGCATAGGATCTGCCGCCGGAGATCACCGTGGCCATGCCGTACCAGAAGAATTGGGTGCCAAGCGTGGCGATGAATGAGGGTATGCCGATCTTGGCGACAAGGACCCCGTTGATGAAGCCGACGAGCACGCCTGAAGCGATGGCGATGACGACGCCCAGCCACTGAATGAGCTGTTCGGCGGCGTGCGACGCCAGCCAGCTGGTGTCCTGCACGCCGAGCAGGCTCACCACATGGCCTTGGCCTTCCTTGAAGATCACGGCGAAGATGAAGCCAGAAAACCCGAGGATCGCCGGAAAGCAGAGATCGATCTCGCCGGCGCCGATGATGAAGGTGAGGCCAATGGCGAGCAGGATTACCGGCGGCAGAGTCGAT
>JANMPW010000676.1:0-3521 GCA_031370065.1 Acidobacteriota bacterium | reverse complement strand
GCTCGTCGTGGCCACGGTGATGCTGACGCGCAAGGACCCCGTGGACGGTGCGCCTCCGCGCGCGCCGAGCCTGCCGCGATCGGTCCTTGCCGGGCTCGCCGTGGGGTTCCTGACGGGGTTCCTCGGCGTGGGCGGCGGGTTTCTGATCGTCCCGGCTCTCGTGCTCTTCGGCGGCCTCACGATGAAGGAGGCGATCGGCACGTCGCTGTTCGTCATCTCCGTCAATTGCGCCTCGGGCCTGCTCGGCCACCTCTCGGCCGGGGACGCGGACTGGCGGTTGACGCTCATGGTCGCGGCACTGGCGGTGGCCGGGGCGCTGGCGGGGACGGCCCTCTCGCACCGCTTCCACCCGGCGCACTTGCGGCGGATGTTTGCGTGGTTCGTCGTGGCGGTCGCGCTCTTTCTGATCGCGCGCAATTACAATGCGCTGGTCTGAGTAACGCCATGTACTTCAAGCAGTTCTATCTCGGCTGCCTCGCGCAGGCCTCGTACATGATCGGGTCCGACGGCGAAGCGGCCGTCGTGGACCCCCGCCGCGACGTGGACGAGTACATCGAGGAGGCGCGCGCGCAGGGCCTGACCATCCGCCACGTCATCGAGACGCACCTCCACGCGGATTTCGTGTCCGGCCACCGCGAGCTCGCCGAGCGCACCGGCGCGAAGATCTACTTCGGCGCCAGGGCCGGGGCCGCCTTCGAGCACGTCGCCGTAAAGGAAGGCGACGAGATCCGCATGGGAAAAGTCCGGCTGCGTTTCCTCGAGACGCCCGGCCACACTCCCGAGTCGGTCTCGGTCGTCGTCTCGGACCTTGGAAAGTCCGAGGAGCCGCAGGCGGTGCTGACCGGAGACACTCTTTTCATCGGCGACGTCGGCCGCCCGGATCTCCTCGGCGCGCGCATGAGCGCCGAGGAGCTCGCGGGCCAGCTCTACGACTCGCTCCACGACAAGCTCCTGAAGCTGCCGGATGCGGTCGCGGTGTATCCCGCGCACGGCGCCGGATCGCTCTGCGGGCGCAACATCTCGAGCGAGACGAGCTCGACGATCGGCCAGCAACGGCAGTTCAATTACGCGCTGCGCCCGATGGCACGCGAGGAGTTCGTGGCACTCGTGACGGCAGACCTGCCCGAAGCGCCGGGCTACTTTTCCCGCGACGTGCGGTTGAACCGCGAGGGACCGGGCAGCCTCGCGTCCCTCCCCCCGCCTGCGCCGCTATCGCCCGACGAGGTCGAGCGGCGCCGCGCGGCCGGCGCCCTCGTGCTCGATGCGCGCGCGGCGGCCGAGTACGGCACCGGCCACGTGGCGGGCTCGCTCCAGATCGGCCTCGGCGGCCAATTCGCCTCGTGGGCGGGCACGCTCGTCTCGCCCGAGTCGTCGATCGTGCTCGTCGTCGAGGACGAGGCCGGGATCGCGGAGGTTCAGACGCGCCTTGCGCGCGTCGGCCTGGAGAACGTGACGGGGTATGTCTCGGGCGGGATCCGCGCGTGGGACGGCTCGGGCCGGGCGCTTGCCCGCACCGAGCAGATCGGCGTGGACGAGCTGCGGGCGCGCCTCGAAGAGGGCGACGACCTCGCGGTCCTCGACGTCCGGCGGCCGGGCGAGTGGCAGGCCGCCCACATCGCGCAGGCCGTCTCGATGCCGCTCCACGAGCTCGCCGAACGCGCGGCAGCGCTCGATCGCGAGCGCCCGGTCGCCGCGATGTGCGCCGGCGGCTACCGCTCGTCGATCGCGACGAGCGTCCTCGAACGCCTGGGATTCCGCAAGATCGTGAACATCGTCGGCGGCATGGCCGCCTGGAACGCGGCACGCTACGAGATCGGTAAGCAGTAAGCAGGAGGCAGGATGCGGGAGGCGGGACGCAGGATGTGGATGGGTATCGTCGCCGGGATCTCTTTGGCCTCGCAGCTCCAGGGTCAGGAGAGCAAGCCAACCGGCAGCGTCTGGGAATCGAGAAAGTCGGCGTGGGAACAGCTCGCTCCCGGGCAGAAGGACGAGGTCTTTCGCTTCGCCGAGGGCTACAAGAGCTACCTCACGGTCTCGCGCAGCGCGCTGACCTCGACCCGCGAAGTGCTGCGCCTCGCGAAGGCCGCCGGCTTCACCGAGCTAAAGGAAGACTCCCAGGTCAAGCCCGGGGCGAGGCTCTTCGTGAACGGGCGCGATCGCGCGGTCATCCTCGTCGTCGTCGGTTCCGAGCCGATCGTCTCGGGCTCGCGCGTCATCGGGACGCACCACGACAGCCCGCACATCGACCTGAAGGCGCGGCCGATCTACTCCGCGAACGGCTTCACGCTCTTCAAGACGATCTACTACGGGGGCATCAAGAAGTACCAGTGGGCCAACCGCCCGCTCGCCCTGATCGGCCGGGTCGACACCATGGACGGCAAGCGGGTGGACGTCTCGATCGGACTCAAGGACGGCGATCCCGTGTTCGTGATCCCCGACAACGCCCCCCATTCCGACAAGGACCTGCACGACCGCAAGTACACGGAGGTCTTCGCGGGCGAAGAGCTCGACCCGGTGGCCGGCAGCATCCCGGGCAAGGGCGCCTCGGTCACGGCGGAAGTCCTCGCGGCGCTGACCGCGACCTACGGCATCCATGAGGAGGACTTCGTCTCCGCCGAGCTCCAGCTCGTGCCGGCGGCCAATCCCGCCGACGTCGGGATCGACCGGGGCCTCGTCGGGGCCTACGGGCAGGACGACCGCCTGTCGTCCTACTGCGCCGCCCGCGCGCTGATGGACCTCAAGGGCACGTCCCGGCGCACGGCAATGGCCTACCTCTCGAACTTCGAAGAGGTCGGCTCGGTCAACAACACGGGCGCCGCCTCGCAATTTCTCAACTCGACCTTCGCGCGCCTCGTCGGCGCCCAACGCGGCAAGGCGTACACGGACCTCGATTTGAGGCAGGCGCTGCGCGGTTCCGAGGTCGTCTCCGCCGACACGAACGATGGCATCAATCCTGTCTTTCCGCAGACGAGCGAGCCCTCCGGCGCCGCGCGGCTCGGGTACGGCGCCGTCATCAAGAAGTACGGCGCCGGCTTCGATGCGAACTCCGAGTTCATCGCGAAAATCCGCGCGCTGCTCGACAAGAACGGCATCGCCTGGCAGACCCAGACTCCGAAAGTGGACGGCTACTCGGGCGGCACGATCGGCGGCTTTCTCTCGGCGCAGGAGATGGAAGTCATCGACATGGGCGTCCCGCTGCTCTCGATGCACGCGCCCTTCGAGATGTCCTCGAAGGTGGATGTCTGGAGCTTCTACCGCTTCATGGCGGTGTTCCTGGCGTCTTGACCGGGCCTCCCGCGGCGTTGAAATGGTCGTAGACCATGCGCGAGAGCTCCGCACCGAGGCGCAGCGCCTCGTTATCCACGCTGGCGCTCTTGTCCCTGATCCGGCGCGTGCAGATGGCGATGACGTAGCGCGCCTTCGGGGTCTTCACATATGCCGCGTCGTTGCGCACGTCGCCCTTGAACCCTTTCGCGTCCGGATTCTTCTCCTCATCCCATCCGGTCTTGTTCGCGACGAGG
>JANMPW010000655.1:0-1675 GCA_031370065.1 Acidobacteriota bacterium | reverse complement strand
CGGCGGAGATCGTCATGGCACATAGTTTGACCATGGTGGCGTCGACGCCGAGCGCGCGGGCGGCATCCTCGTTTTCTCGCACGGCGACGAGATAGGCGCCGAAGCGGCTGTCCTCGATCATGCGAACGAGAATGAGCGACACGCCGACCATGGCGAGAACGATCCAGTAGAACGGCGCGCGGCTCTGGAACTGGAAGGCCTCGGGGCGCAGATCGAGCTTGATCAGCGTGCCGACGCCGGCGCCGGTGATGGGCGCGACGCTGGCGACGATCCGCAGCACCTCGGCGAAGGCGAGCGTCACCAGCGCGAAGTACGAGCCCTTCAGCCCGGAACGGAAGCTGAGCGCGCCGATCACGGCGCCGACCAGTGCGCCTGCGCCGATGCCGATGATAAATCCAACCCAGGCGTTGACGCCGTAGCGCATCTGCAGGATGCCGGTGATATAGGCGCCGGTGCCGAAGAACGCCGCGTGGCCGAACGAATACTGGCCGCCATAGCCGCCGAGCAGGTTCCAGCCCTGGCCGACCAGCGCGATCAGCAATGCCATCACCATGAAATTGAGCACGACGTTCGACGACGTGATCAGCGGCACGATCGCAAGAAGACCCACGGCAACGAGGATCGGCGTGAGGCCTTTCATGCCCGCTCCCCGAACAACCCGCTCGGCCGGAACAGCAGGACCAGGATGAACATCACGAAGATGCCGATCTGGCCAAGCGATTCCCCGAGATAGAGCCCGGACAGGCTCTCGACCACGCCGACGAACAGTCCGCCGACCAGCGCACCCGTCACCGAGCCCATGCCGCCCAGCACGACGATGGTGAAGGCGATCAGCACGAAGGCATTTCCTGCGCCCGGATTGACGTAGTAGGTCGGCATCAAGAGGCAGGCGGCGATAGCGAGGCAGGCGGTGCCGAGCCCGAAGGTGACCGCATAGATGTGCGCGACATCGATGCCGGACAGCTCCGCGCCAAGCTTTTCCTTGGCGACCGCCCGGATCGCCTTTCCGGTGTCGGTCCATCGCATGATGAGCCAGAGTACGAGCGCCACGACGATGACGACGGCGAAGGCGATGACGCGGGGGACCGCGAGAAACGCTGTGCCGACTTCGATGACGTTAAAGGCATAGGGCAGATTGATTGTGCGGGTGTCGGCGCGAAAGCCGTAGAGCAGTGCGTTCTCTATGACGACAGCAAGGCCCAACGTCACCAGCAGGATGTTGCGGTCCTCGCCATGCGCGGCCGGACCGATGACGAAACGCTGCAGGCCGTAGCCCAATAGGAAGAACAGCGGCGTAAGCCCGATAGCAGCGATATAGGGATCGAAACCGAGCCACTGATGGGCAAAGAACGCAGCAAACATAGCGGCAGTCAACAGCGCGCCATGCGCAAAGTTGATGATGTGCAGCACGCCGTAGATCAGCGTCAGGCCTAGCGCGATGAGCGCATAGATGGCGCCAGTCATCAATCCCTTGAGCACCGCCGGAAACAAAATGACTGATGACAACATGGTGGACTGCAGGCGAGGGCGGCGCTGTGTGGCGCCGCCCATTGGCCGGCGTCGTCAGGCCGGCGGCATCGGGAACACCGGCTTTGCGGATGCGACCGCCGCCGGGAAGATCACCTGGATGTCGTTGCCGACCACCTGGGTGTTCACTGGAACTGCGCCCTGATTC
>JANMPW010000537.1:0-6864 GCA_031370065.1 Acidobacteriota bacterium | reverse complement strand
CCTCGTAGGGCCCGATCACGACTTCGATGTCCGAGACGATGTCCATCCACGCGAGGACTGAGGCGTAGTAGTCGTTCGAGATCAGCGCGTCGGCGCGCTTGCCGAGGTAGCTGCGCAGCGATGCGTTCCCAGTCAGCGCGGCGGCCTTGCGCAGTCGCCCGGCCGCGGCCTCGAGGTAGCTGCGGTACTCCTGCGAGTACGGGATGGCGGAGAGGCTCTTGCCGTCGCGGTGGATCACGGTGAAGGTCCCCTCGAAGGCCGCCTTGTCCGCCGGATGCGCGGCGACCCAGCCCTCGAATTCCGCCCTGGTCATGCCCGGGGGATAGAAAGCGGCGCCGGGAGGCTTCGCCTGCGTCCCGATGAACGGCGCATTGCCCGCGAGGCGGTCCCACGGTCCGGCGTTGATGCGGAAGAAGGTCAGCGCGTCGGCGGCGCCGGCGACCGTGTGCGCCGTCTCGCTCGTGAGCTTGCGGCGCAGCGCCGGGTTCTTTTCCGAGACCTGGCGCAGGAAAATCTCTTCGATCGGCCGGGACGCCTCGATGAGCTCGGCGAGCACGCGCGTCTCCCGGTCGTCCAGGAGCGAACGGTCGTAGTCGATCGGGGTCGGCGGCAGCTGTTTGAGCCGCTCGGGGATGTCCGGGGCCAACCGCAGCATGGCCGCAGCCGCGAGCGGGAGCATGCCGAGGGCCAGAGTTGCCTTCACCGCAGCGAATCTAGCATTATCTTTGGGGGTATGGCTCGCGTCGTAGCCTCGTCCGCCGCGCTCGACCGGGAGGCTCTCGCCTCCTGGTACCGCCTCAATCGGGCGCGCTCCGAGGCTCTCTTCGATTCGGTGCGGCCGGAGTCCTACGAATCGAGACCGATCGCGTTGCGCAATCCGATCTGCTTCTACGAGGGACACCTGCCTGCATTTTCCGTGAACACGCTCTTGAAGCGCGGCCTGGGCGAGCCCGGAATCAACCCTGACTACGAGGTGCTCTTCGAGCGGGGCATCGACCCCGAGGACGAAAGGGGTGCGGCGGCGGGCGCGGCGATTTGGCCCTCGCGCATCGAGATCCGCGCGTACGGCGCGCAGGCGGACCGGGAGATCCTCGCGGCGCTTTCGGACCGCGCGATCGAGGACGCGGACAACCCGGTGCTCGTGCGCGGGCTGGCGGCGTACACGGTGCTCGAGCACGAGCCGATGCACCAGGAGACGCTGCGCTACATCTGGCATCGGCTGCCGTACGATCGGAAGCGGCGTCCCGCGGATCTTCCTGCGCCGGCGATCGGCGGCGAGCCGCCGCCGTCGCGATCCATCGCGGTTCCGGCAGGACGCGCCACCCTCGGGGCGGACCCCGCGCTCTTTGCGTTCGCCTGGGACAACGAGCTGCCGGCCCACGCCGTCGACGTCCCCGCCTTCTCGATCGACCAGGACAGCGTCACGAACCGCGACTTGCTCGAGTTCGTGGACGCGGGCGGATACCTCGACGAGGCGCTGTGGGATGCGGAGGGCTGGCAGTGGCGAACGGCGCACGACATCCGGCATCCTCCTTTCTGGGAGCTCCACCGGGGCGCGTGGTTCTGGCGCGGCATGTGGGACCTCGTGCCGCTGCCGGTGGCGTGGCCCGTGTACGTCACGCATGTCGAAGCGTCCGCATTCGCGAAGTGGAAGGGCCGGCGCCTTCCGACGGAAGCCGAGTTCCATCGCGCCGCGTTCGGAACACCCTCGGACGGCGAGCGACTGTATCCGTGGGGCGACGAGCCGCCGGATACGACGCGCGGCAACTTCGATTTCGAGAGATGGGATCCGGTACCCGTCGGTTCCTTTTCGCGCGGCGACAGCGCCTGGGGAGTGCGCGATCTCGTCGGAAACGGCTGGGAGTGGACCTCGACCGTCTTCGCCGGCTTCGAGGGCTTCCGTCCGATGCCCTCTTACCCGGCTTACTCTGTCGACTTCTTCGACGGCAAGCACTACGTCCTGAAGGGCGCTTCGCCCGCGACGGCGAAGGAGCTCGTGAGGAGGAGCCTCCGCAACTGGTTCCGGCCGAGCTATCCGTACGTGTATGCCAAGTTCCGGACGGTGGCTTAGTGGCCATTCCCCTCAGCGCTCAATCACCCCCCGCCGAATCGGTCCGCGACTTCGCGGCCGAAGTCCGGCGGGACCTCGCCATTTCGCCCAAGCAGCTCCAGTCGAAGTACCTCTATAACGGTCTCGGCTCCGCGCTCTTCGAGGCGATCTGCCACTTGCCCTGGTACCGCATCACGCGCGCCGAGGGGCGGCTGCTCGCGCGGTTTGCCCCAGAGATGGTGGCTCCGGTGGGCGATCCGGTCACGCTGACGGAGCTCGGCTGCGGCAGCGGAGAGAAGCTCGCGATGATCGCCGAGGCGCTGCGCCTGCGGCGGCGCCCGGTGGCAGTGCACCTCATCGACATCTCGCCATCGGCCCTCGAGCTCTCCGAGCGCACGCTCGGGCGCTTCGAGCACGTCTCGGTCGTCGGCCACCGCGCGACCTACGAGGAGGGGCTCCGGCACGCCGCGCAGGACCGCCCGCCCGGGGGCGCGATGCTCGTGCTCTTTCTCGGCTCGAACATCGGGAACTTCGATCCGCCCGCCGCGCGCGAGTTCCTCTCCGAGATCCGGCGCGCTCTGCGCCCCGGCGACTGGCTCCTCCTCGGCGCCGACCTCGTCAAGCCGGAGAAGGACCTTCTCCTCGCCTACGACGACCCGCTCGGGTTGACCGCGGCCTTCAACAAGAACCTGCTCCTGCGGATCAACACGGAGCTCCTCGCGGACTTCGACCTCACGGCGTTCGCGCACCGCGCCCTCTGGAATGCTGGGGAGCACCGAGTCGAGATGCACCTGGTCTCACTGCGCGCGCAGACCGTTCGGATCCCCCGCGCCGGGTGCGAGGTCGCCTTCGCGCCAGGCGAGCCCATCTGGACCGAGAGCTCCTACAAGTACGACGCCGACGAAATCGCCGCGGCGATCGAGGCTCAGGGCTTCCGCTGCCACGCGCGGTGGATCGAGCCCGACGCGCGGTTCGCGCTCACCCTTTTCGCGGTGGCTTGACGGGAAGCGGAGGCAGAGGCCCGTGCGTTCATGGGGGTGTCATTGTGCCCAGACTCCGGATTGCGGTCAACGCACCCGGTGCGGCGATCGAAAGTGAGGCAATTCGGCACAGGAGTGCGTACCGGTCGGTTGATCTGCGGGGAGGGCGTCTGGTACCTTGCCGCCGCCCCGAACAAGGAGGTGTCCCCTGAAGCGTCTGATCGCATTCGTGTGCCTCGTCTGCATGGCGTCGGTGGCCCTGCCGGCCGAGGAACGCGTGGACCTCGAGATGGTCACGCAGATCCGGCAGGAGGGAATCCGCAACTCGAAGGTCATGGAGACCGCGAGCGAACTGATGGACCGGATCGGCCCGCGGCTGACGGGCTCTGCGCAGATGAAGGAAGCCAACGACTGGACGAAGGCGAAGCTCGCGGAGTGGGGGCTCTCGAACGCGCACCTGGAGACCTGGGGCCCGTTCGGCCGCGGCTGGCAGTACGAGGCCTGCGCGGTGCGGATGATCGCCCCGGACCACGCGGAGCTGCTCGCACTGCCCGAGGCCTGGACGCCGGGGACCAACGGCCTGGTGCGGGCGAAGGTCGAGCGTCTGAACGTCAAGTCGAAGGATGAGCTCGAGAAGCTGAAAGGCAAGTTTACCGGTAAGATCGTCCTCTACGGCGACGTGCGGGAAGTTAAGCCGCACGACAAGCCGGATCTGACGCGGTACGACGACAAGTCGCTCGCCGAGGTCTACCAGTACGAGCTCCCGGGCGGCCCGCCGCGGTACGACCGCGGCGACTATGTGAAGCGGTACGAGCTGCGCAAGGCCGCGGAAGCCTTCCTCGCCGACGAGAAGCCGCTCGCCGTCATCGACCTCGGCCGCGGCGACTTCGGGACGCTCAACGTGCAGGGCGGCGGCGAGTACAAAAAGTCCAAGCCGTTGGCGACGACGCCGTGGCTTTCGATGGAATCGGAGCACTTCGGGCGGATCGCGCGTCTGCTCGACCGCGACGTGCCCGTCGAGCTCGAGCTCGACGTGAAGGCGCGTTTCGTGGACGAAGACCTGATGCAGTGGAACACGATCGCGGAGATCCCGGGCACCGACAAGAAGGACGAGATCGTGATGGTCGGCGCCCACCTGGACTCCTGGTACGGCGGCACGGGCGCGACGGACAACGGCGCCGGCTCGGTCGTGGCGATGGAAGTCATGCGAATCCTGAAGGCCCTGAACGTGAAGCCGCGCCGCACGATTCGCATCGGGCTCTGGACCGGGGAGGAGCAGGGGCTCTACGGTTCGCGCGCGTACGTCGCGCAGCACTTCGCCTCGCGGCCGGAGCCGACCCCGGAAGAAAAGGACAAGCCCTGGTACCTCCAGAAGGACAAGGGCCCGCTCACGGTCAAGCCCGAGCACGGCAAGCTCGCGGCGTACTTCAACCTCGACAACGGCACGGGCAAGATCCGCGGGATCTACGCACAGGACAACGCGGCCGTCGTCCCGATTTTCGAGGCCTGGCTCAAGCCATTTCACGACCTGGGCGCGACGACCGTGACCATGAACACGACCGGCGGCACGGACCACGAATCGTTCGACGGCGTGGGCCTGCCCGGGTTTCAGTTCATCCAGGACGAGATCGAGTACGACACGCGGACGCACCACACGAACATGGACCTCTACGAGCGGCTGGTGAAGAAGGACCTCGAGCAGGCGGCCGTCGTCATGGCCTCCTTCGCCTACAACGCCGCCATGCGGGACGCGATGCTGCCGCGCAAGCCCATGCCGAAGGACAAGCCCGACGCGAAGGACGAAAAGAAGGACGAGCCGAAGCCGTCGCCGGGCAAGAAGGACGAGGCCGCTAAGCCGGCTGCTCCGGCGGCGCCTCCGAAGAACTGAGGGGCCTTGCTCCGGCAACCCTGCTAGGATTCCCGGAACAATGCGACCGGGGGTGATGACCATGCGTGGACGGATGCTTCTGGCTCTTTTCGCGCTTGCGCTGCTCTTCGCGGCTTCGCCCGGCCTAGGTCAACCGCAGCCCGCCGTTACGACGACCTCGCGTCCACTGCGATTGCTGCGCAGCTGGGAGGAGACGGTCAAGCTCGCGGACGGGCGGGAAGTCGCGCGCCGCGTGGACGTCGTGTTCGACTACGGCCGGGGCGTCGCCTACGAGAACTTCTACAGGCTCGACGGCATCCAGACCGGCGGGATGACTCTGGGCCACGGGCATCCCGCGCCGTCGCAGGAGGAGATCCAGGAGGCTTACGACGTCGTTCGCGCGGATCCAGAATTTGAGCGGCTCTTCAAGCGCTTTCGGGTCGTCTTCGAGGGCGGCTTCATCCTTATAGAGGAGAAGGGCAAGCCCTGCGGGCCCGGTAGCCGGTGCCTGCGCGTCTTCCTCCTCTCCTCCGACCGCGCCGGCACGATCCGCCAGGTTGTGGTGGATCTCGTCAAGCAGCAACTCGCCTACGACGACTTCGCTCCCGAGTCGGGGAGGAACGATCGATGAAGACGAGAATCCTCTGCGCAGTGCTCTTTATGGCGGCGTTGTTCTTCGCGAGTGAGACTTTGGCCCAGGCCCCATCGGCAATGTGTCCATCGTGTCCCGGGCAGACATGTTTCGGCGTTCAGACGATCTCTTGGCCTGACGTTAACCCCGTGTGGCAGATCTCTTGGCTACGAGCCTGTGAGAGCAGCGGCTCTAACGGTTCGGTTATTGAAATTCGCGACGTGTATTACAAAGGGCATCTCGTAATGAAGCGCGGCCATGTACCGATGCTGAACGTCGAGTACGTTCAGACGAGCTGCGGCTGCGACTGTTACCGGGACTGGGAATACCAGCAGGACTACTTCGAAGCCGACAACATCATCACGCCGCACCTCTATGCCGAGCCGAGCTCGCCGCCCCAGACGGTCTGCGACGTCGGCGGCGGAACGGATGTCTGTATGCAGGGGCAGCCGAACTGTTTCGACGGCGTCGCCGCGGAGAAGTTGACGGATCGCCTCATCCTGACCACGCAGATCGAAGCGGGCTGGTACCGGTACACTATGAAGTGGCGCTTCTATCTCGACGGTCGGATCGAGCCGGTATTCGCCTTCTCGGCCGTTAGCGCGGGCTGCGTGAGCTGCACGCACAAGCACCACGCATACTGGCGTTTCGACTTCGACATCGACAGTGCGAACCCGAGTGTTGTCACCGAGAGCCCGAATCCGGCTCAAGCTGGGCGCCCGGGCCCGCGGCCGCGTATCGTCATTCTACCGACGGAAACCATGCGCGTGGTCAATTATCCAGGGATCACCTGGTCGGTGATCAACCCAACGACCCATCGCGGCTACCGGCTCGTCCCCGGCAACGAGACGGCGCTTCCGGCCGACAGCTTCTCGAAGGGAGATCTCTGGGCGCTCAAGTACCACGCCAACGAGATTGACGACGGCCACGGCCTCAGCGAGTGCCCGGTCGACTTCGCACCGTGGCTGAACAACGAGGGCCTGAATAGCGACGTGGTCCTGTGGTACCGCTCCGGCTTGTTGCATGTAGGGGGAGATCTCGCCGACTGCGAACAGGTCGGCCCGACGCTCTATCCTGTCGGCGACTGGAGCCCCTAGTCCCGCGTTCTGGGTCCAGAATCTTTCGCAGGGCAACGCGTAATCGCAGCAGGGGGGACGCCCGTCATCGAGGAGGAGGTTCGCCGTGAAAGTCCGCGCCGCTCTGTTCACTGGGATCTTCTGTCTTGGAGCCCTAGCCTCGGCGCAAACCGCCGAGATCAAGCCGGGAGAAAACCTCGTCGTCGAGGGTGTCCCGCCGATCCCGGCCTCGATCGCCGAGGAGGTCGGCCGCTACACCG
>JANMPW010000432.1:0-3505 GCA_031370065.1 Acidobacteriota bacterium | reverse complement strand
CACGACGCAAGAAGCACCCCAGGGTCGCAAAGAAATCGGGAATTCAACTCGTCGGATCGGGCGTCCACGGGAATCGCCAGAAAGGCCCTAACCGAATCCTGCCCAAGGGCTCGGGATGCCGTTCGCTCCTCCCATAGCGCTACCTCTGGATGGTTTCCCCACCGGCGTGCATGAAGCCACGCGAGATATGAGACCCGAGTTAGCAACTGGGACTTCTCGTCAAGATCATCGTCGGGCCAAACCATTTGCTCAACAGCCCCGTGGAGAACAGTCGCGGATCGAAATTTGCTCTCGGAGGCGCCGTCCTCTCGAGCAATGAGCCTGCAGATTGCGTAAATCTCATCGGCCAACTCGGGGCCGGTCCTCGACCCGACCGCCGGCGGCTGCCCCGCCTGGATTCCAAGCAAGATAGCCTTGGCGCCTCGAGTTGCCTCGTCAACGCTGAGGCCAGTCGGGACCTCACTGCCACGAACTGCATCAACCCATCGACGAATCGATGCGGAACCAAGCCTCTCGCTAATCATGCACCCCCTTCAGCTCTCCGACGTTTCCGTCTCATCGCGCCCCGGCCGGGTTTCGTCCACGAGTCCCCACCTCGCTGCTAGCTGAGCCCGGCGGGCCGTCTTACGCTGGTGGTTGATCGAGAGATGGTCGACGACTTGGATCAGCCACGCCTTCGGGTTCCCAGCGGAATCGATCTTCGAGATGGCGAGCAGGAAGGCGTCTTGCACGATGTCGCGAGCGTCTTCCTTGGAGAGACCATGCTTCCATGTGGCCCGACGGACAAGCGGCAGAAAGGTCTGTCGGTAAAAGACTTCCAACTCCTCCCCTGCCATCGGCACTCGAGCCGATGGTGCACCAGGCTGCTGGGGGTACCTCCGCTTCGCCTGTGACGACATCAAATCCTCCGGCTTAAGGCACCGGGATCTCTTACTTACATATTGTCGTGAGGCTGGGCGGGGGGAGCCCCAAGGGGGTCGACGGGGGGGTCTGACGGACTCTTAGTTCTTTGCCTGCAGGTACTCTCGGAGCTCGAGCAGGGCATCGGGGTCGGTCCTACGCTGCCGGACGGACTCCCTGAGGAGAGCCATGACCGCGAAACCCTCTGGCACCATCTTTTCCTGATCGATGGTGGGGAGCGCAGCGAGGATTTCCCATTCTGCCTCACGCGCCTTGCCTGCCTCCAGGAGAGCTTGGGCGAGCACGACGCGAAGGTACGCCGCGCGGCTCTCCATACCTAGGCCCAAGAGGTCGTTCACGGACTCTCTAAAGACCTGGACTGCGGCCTCCAGATGACCAGTGCGCTGCAGAGTCCCTCCAAGCATTAGCTTCAAGTCAGCCAGCGCCGAGTGTCGACTTGCGCTCTGAAGAAGTGGTGAGGCCTGCCGGTAAGCCGCGAGGGCGCTGTCAAAGGAACCCTGTTCCGATCGCAGGTTCCCGAGGTTGACCAGGGCCATTCCGCAGAGAGCCGGCTCGGCCCGATATTCTTCGCCCGAAGCTAGGCGCTCAAAGCTAGCCGCAGCCTCCTCAACCCTTCCGAGCTCCTTCAGGCTCATCGCTTCCAGGAACCGGCACTTGGCCAAGTCACCTTCCATGCCGAGCTTCTGAAATGTGAGGGCAACCGAGGGCACAAGCTCCAAGACCTCTTCGTGGCGCCTCATGTCGTATCGAAGCGTCAGCCGGATATATGACACCCGGGCAAGGTGTGCGGCCGGGGCTACGGTGTGGCGAAAGCTTGCATCCGCTCGGTCCAACCAGCGTTCCGTCTCGTCCCTCTTGCCGAGAAGGCGGAAGCTACCGGCTGCCAACAGCGCGCTCTCGCCAAGGAAGAAATCGCGCTCGTCGAAAAAGAAGGCCCCGGCGGACTTGGCGGAGATCCATTTGTAGATCCGCGGAGACTCCTCTGCCACCCCGGAGGGGCTGGTATTCATGCGCTCCCAGAGTTGAGAGAACAGGGACGTCACGACGTCCCCGTCCGAATAAGCCTGATCGACTTCATGCTCGGAGCGGTCGACCTCCGAAAGCTGGAGAAAGGTCCGCGCCCGGGCCGCCGCTTCCTCGCGCGAGCAAGGTACGACGCCAACCTTGGCTCGGAACTGGAGAACTTTAGCCACTTCAGGCATCTGACCGCCGGAAGTCGTACAGCTGGAGACTACGCGAGAAATCGTGGGCCACATCCGCGGGCTCGCGATCGAGCAGGGATTTCAGCTTGTCGTCGGAACCGCGAACACCCGTCCCGACGACGTACTTCTGATACTCCCGCGCGAACTGGCAGCAGGCAACGAGAAGGTAGGGCCGGTTTTCTCGGATCGACGCGCCGGGCCGATAGCAAAAGCGACGAAACCAAACGAAGAGATCTTTCTCGAGCTCTGTCGCTTCCTGCTCGGTCAACTGGTAGTGGGAAACCAAGGCGATATGGATGAGGCCGAGGGTCTCCTGGAAGACCGACTGAACCTCTGTCTCGAATACGTTCTCCGATGAGGGGACCGCTTCGAATTCGTCCGAGATTTCCATACCCAAGTCTCCTGTCTTCGGGAGTAGATGAAGCCTATACCTTCTGACAGAAAAGACAATACCCTAAGTCGCAAATCTGCAACACAGGGTAAAAGCCCTAGAATGAGTTAGTTACTTGCGTTCTAGGAAGGCACGCCGCCGGTGAGACTAATCATAAACACCCCTTGTTCGCCAAAGACCCCTGGCCACATGCCCGGGGCCATGAAACCTAGTCCTGCGGACACAGCGGTAGTGCAAAAGCAGCCCTGATGGGCAGGCTTCGCCCAGTACACCGACCGTGACCTCATGGATTCCCACCTATCAAGCGGGCCGACAGCGCGGCCCAAAATCGAAACAGGGTTATTTCATCACAGCCTCAGGCCGAGGGTGTCAAGTATTTTTGTCGGTCCCGTGTGACCGGGGGTTCCGGGCCGACTCCTACCCCTTCTGGATAAGCGTGCGGACGAGGCGGTCCTGGTAGGCGTGGCCGCGGGACTCGCTGACGCCTGAGCCGTTGAGCAGGATGGCGAAGGCGTAGGTCTTGCCGGATCCGGCCTGGGCATAGCCAGCGAGCGTTGAGACGCCGTTGAGGGTCCCGGTCTTGCCCTGGACCTGGCCCCTGGTCGCCGAGTCCAAGAGGCGGCTACGGAGCGACCCCTCGGAATCCCCCGAGACAGCCAGCGTGGACCGCCAGAGGGCCCCCTGGGGGTGGAGGTTCATTGCCCGGAGGAACTTGACCATGTCGCCTGCCGTGACCCGGTTGGCAGCCGAGAGGCCCGACCCGTCGTGAATGTCGAAGCGGGCGGGGTCGAGGCCGATCGAGGCGAGAAACTGCTTGGACAGGGCGATGGCGCCCTCCCACGTGCCTCGCCCGGTCTTCTCGGCCGCGAGCGTCTTGAAGATCTGCTCCGCGTAGAAGCTCTGGCTGTGCTTGTTGGAGACCGACATCGTCGGGATCAGGTCGGACTCAGTCGTGGCAACGAGCACCCAGGCGTTGTCGGCCTTGACGGCG
>JANMPW010000428.1:0-3549 GCA_031370065.1 Acidobacteriota bacterium | reverse complement strand
GAGTTCCAGGAATCCGCGGTCCTCGTTCCGGACACGGTGTTTCTCGAGCGCACGAACGTGGCGGCGACGCCGTTGCCGGGAGAGACGGACGGCAGCTTTCTGCAGGCGCTGTGGGAGCGCGCGAGCCAGGGCGGCACGCCGCTCGACTGCGAGGCGGCCGTCGCGAGCGACTCCTATCGGATCCGCCGCGCCCTCGCGCACTGGGTCGAACAGGGCGCGCTCAAGATAGGGGTCAGGTCTGAAAACTTGTGAGTTTGAGACGCGGAGTTAGTCGAGCACGGACTCCCCCTCAAACTCACAAGTTTTCAGACCTGACCCCTATCTTGAGCGCGCCTTGTTCGACCCAGTGCGCGAGGGCGCGGCGGATCCGATAGGAGTCGCTCGCGACGGCCGCCTCGCAGTCGAGCGGCGTGCCGCCCTGGCTCGCGTGCTCCCACAGCGCCTGCAGAAAGCTGCCGTCCGTCTCTCCCGGCAACGGCGTCGCCGCCACGTTCGTGCGCTCGAGAAACACCGTGTCCGGAACGAGGACCGCGGATTCCTGGAACTCGTCGTAGCGGCGCATCGCCTCGAGCGTGAGCGGCAGGATCTCGCGCGGGGTGGAGCCCGGCTTCTCGGGAGGCGCGCCCTTCACGAAGGCGAACTGGCCCGGCAACGGCCGCTCGAGCAGCTGGTAGAAAGCGTCATCGCCGCGCAGGTGCCCGCGCTGCATGTCCGTCAACTTGCCCTCGCGCATCGTCAGCGACGCGAAGACCTCTCCGCCCTTGGGCCCGCGCAGGGTCAACGAGCCAGACGCGGAGGACTCGGCGAGGCTCTGTAGAAGCCCGGGCAACCCAAACACCTCGAGGTCACCCTGCAGGCTCGCCGCCGGCGCTGCCGCTGCGCCGGGCTCGGGGACCGCCGCCGCCTTCGGCTTGTCGAACCCGGCTAGCGCCTTCGCGGCCGCCTTTCCGGCGTCCTGGCCCGCGAACCGGGAAACGACCTCCTCGAGCGCGCGGCGCACCGCGGCCGAAGGGGTTCCCGCAAGCGCCTCGACGATGCGCACGAGGCTCTGATCGTTCTGCCGCAGCGTCATCCCGAGTAGCTTGAAGGGCAGGTTCGCCTTGAGCAGCGCGAGAAGCTGGTCGACCGTCTCCGTGTCCTCCGACATGTCCTGGCCGGAGAGCTCGGAGATGCGGGCCATCGTGTCGCCCAGTTGCGGCTGCTTCTTGCCGGCGTGCTCGATCAACGCACGGCGCGCGCGCGGCGCCGGGAGCTTGCCGAGCGTCGCGGCGACGCGGTCGAGAAGCGCCCTCAGGTCCTTCGGCTCATAGGGCGCCTCCTCCTGCTGGCCGAGCATCGCCTCGAGCTCGAAGAGCAGCTGCGTCAGTCCCTGCTCCGCCCTCTCGTCCTTGTACTGCGCGAGCGTCGCGACCGACTCCTTGACGAGCAGCAGCGGCAGGCCGAGTTGCGCGTGGCGCAGCACGACATCGCTCTCCTCTTCGAACGAAGCTTCCGGGGTCCGCGGGATGCGCCGCAGAAGGTACACGAGATTGCGGCGATAGAACCACTCCTCCTCATCCACCGCGGTCCCCGGCGTGCGGCTCAGGCCCTCGAAGGCCGCGGCCCGCGTCGGAGCGCCATGCACTTCGAGCAGCGCGAGGATGAGCCGGCGGCGGTCCCTTTTCGGCTCCCGCGGTAGCTCTTCGAGCAAGCCCTCCGGGCGCATCTCGGTGAAAAACTGGAGCACCTTGCGGAGCTGTGCGTGCTGCTCGGGCTTCTCGCTGAACTTCTTGAGCTGCTCTTGGTCGAGCGTCTCGCCCAGCTTGCGGCGCACGAGCTCCACCGTCCCCGCATCCACCCTCTTCTCGGTCGTCAAGCGCTCGGCGTGCTCGAGCATCGAGACCGCCTGCGGGAGTGATCCCTCGTTGAAGCGCTCGATGCCCGCCTTGACCATCTCCTGGAACCGGCGGCCCGTCTCGACCGGGTCCTCCGCGTCCGTGATGATCCGCCGCATTGCGCCGAGCGCGCCCGTCTCGAGCGCGGGAGCCGGCGGGGTCCCGGGCGCCGCGTGCAGCGTCGGCATCACCCACCCCGGCAGCGTCTGGGCAAGCGCGCGGAAAATGTTGTCGGTTCCCGCCTCGAGCCCCATCGCCTTCAAGCGCGCGAGATAGGCCTCGAGCTCGGGCCCGGACTGCGAGCTGCGCGCGGCAAACGCCAGGGCCTCGTTGGCGCCGGCCGAAGGCAGCGCTGAAGCGGCCGGGACGCTACTCGGCGCCGGGGCGCCTGCCCCGGCGAGTCCGCCCTGCGCCTCGAGCCGCTCAAGCAGAAGCGAGAAGCGGTGCAACCCGCGGACGGCGTTGTCGGACACCCCGACGACATCTCCAGAGGAGCTCCCGCCGCCGCCTGCGACCGACGCGCCCGCACCTCCGGCTGACTGGGCCGAGGCCGAGGCGCTCGCGCGCGGGCCGCTCCCCTCGGTCGGGGCCTGGCGAAAAATATTCTGGGCCTGCGAGATCGAGGCCGGCGCTTCCCCGAGCCGGCCCAGGTTCTCGAGGAGCATTGCCCGGTCTTCCTGCGGGCAGAGCGCGAGGATCAACGGCCGCAGTCCCGCGAGATAGATCTCGAGCGGCTCGAGCGGCACGAGGTGGAACTCGGCCATCATGTGGATCTTCTTGAGCGTGTGGAAGAGGTAGTCCGACACCGGGACGGCCGCCGCAGCGCCCCGCCGGTACTGCGCGCCGGTCCAGGCGCGGATGGCGTTGGCCACGACCTCGGGCGGGTACTTCATGAGCACCTGCACCGAATCCGCCACGATCAAGGGAGCGACCGCGTCAGACAGATACTGGTGCAGCTCGACGAGGGCCTCGTCGAGCTCCGGGTTGGGTGGTTGCCCGCTCATCTGCGCTTCTTTCCCCGCGTCCTGACGATAGGGTAACTCAGAGAGGGCGCGAGAGATAGGCTGCGCCGGAAAGCCGGCGCGGGAACCGGGGCGATCCGCGAAGAGCGGCGAATCTAGCCGGGAAAGACCGAGAGGTCGCCGCTGGAGGTCCTCACGTGGATGCGCGCGCCTCCTGTTCCGCGCCGGTACCCGACCAGGGTGGCGCGGTACCGCACGGCTGTCCCGTCGGAAAAGCCCACTTCCATCTCGCCGCTCGACTGGCTCGCGTCGATTTCGAACGCGGCGTTGGAGGGCAGGTGCAGAGACACGAACCGTTCTTCCAGATCGGGCGCGAGCTCTTGAACGTGGACGTCTACGACCTCTCCGCGAAGGCCTTCCAGTCGTCGGCCGACCGGGGCTACCGCGTCAGCACGTCGCTCTACAACGAGGCTTGCGCGATGTCCCGCGACGGAAAGAAGGACCAGGCCCTCGACCTGCTGCGCCGCGCGCTCGACGCCGGGTTCGACCAGCCGGACCTCTTCGACAGCGACGACGACCTCGACAACGTGCGCAACGACCCGCGCTTTGCGGCGCTCGCGGACGAGGCCGCGGAGCTTTCGCTGCCGAGCTATGGCAACGGTCCGTGGAGCGCGCGCTCGCGGTCGACCCGCGCGCGGTGGCGCGAGGCCGCC
>JANMPW010000419.1:0-3386 GCA_031370065.1 Acidobacteriota bacterium | reverse complement strand
GTTCGGCAGCGATCTCTCGGGACGCCTCGTCGTGACCGCGGGGCTCGGGGGGATGGGCGGAGCGCAGCCGCTGGCCGCGACGATGAACGGGGCCGTGGCGCTCGTGGCGGATGTAGACGCACAGCGCATCGAGAAGAGGCTTCGCACGCGATACCTCGACGAGAAGGAGACCAATCTCGACCGCGCGATCGAGCGGGCGCTCGAGGCGAAGGCCGCCCGCCGGGCCGTGTCGATCGGCGTCGAAGTCAACGCCGTGGATCTGCTCGAGAGGCTGATCGAAAAGGGGATCGTTCCCGATCTCGTGACGGACCAGACCTCGGCGCACGACGAGCTCCACGGCTACGTACCGCGCGGAGCCGGCCTGGCCGAGCTCGAGCGCCTGCGGCGCGAGGATCCGGCGCGGTACATCGAGCGGTCGTACCAGACCATGGCGGACCACATGCGGGCGCTCCTCGAGCTCCAGCGGCGGGGGGCGACCGTCTTCGACTACGGAAACAACCTGCGTGGCCAGGCGCTGAAGGCGGGCGTCGCGGACGCATTCCGGGTCGGCGGTTTCGTGCCGCTCTACATCCGCCCGCTCTTCTGCGAGGGCAAGGGGCCATTCCGCTGGGCAGCGCTCTCCGGAGACCCGGAGGATATCCGCGTGACCGATCGCGCGTTGCTCGAGCTCTTCCCGCACGACGCTGGGCTTCGCCGCTGGATCACGCTGGCGCAAGAGCGCATCGCTTTCCAGGGACTGCCGGCGCGGATCTGCTGGCTCGGCTACGGAGAGCGCCACCGCGCGGGCCTTCTCTTCAACGAACTCGTCCGGAGCGGGAAGGTGAAGGCCCCGATCGTGATCGGCCGCGATCACCTGGACTCGGGCTCGGTCGCTTCGCCCAACCGGGAGACCGAAGGCATGCTCGACGGCTCGGACGCGATCGCCGACTGGCCGATCCTGAACGCGCTGCTCAACACGGCCGCCGGCGCGACGTGGGTCTCGCTCCATCACGGGGGCGGCGTCGGGATCGGATATTCGATCCATGCCGGGATGGTCGTGGTCGCCGACGGTACGGACGCGGCGGCGCGGCGCTTGCGCCGCGTGCTGACGACCGACCCGGGGACGGGAGTGATGCGCCATGCCGACGCCGGGTATCCTTCGGCGATCCGGGCGGCGCGCGAGCGGGGAGTGGACCTTCCTTTTCTCGGGTAGCTGGCGCGCGGGCTGACATTGCAACGCAGGGCGCTCTCCGCCGCCGCTCTCATCATTGGCCTCGCCGCGCTCTTCTGGCTCGATGGCTGGTACCGGCTCCCGCGTTTGTCGGCGTCGCCGCCCGTGCCGCCTTCTTCGATCGGGCGGGCGCTCCGGGATGTCACGGATGACCTCGCCCGGCGCGCCGCGGCCCTCGCGTCCAACGCCGAGGTCGCGCGGTCGCTCGAGGGGGGCGGCATCGCGGTGCACAGGCAGGCGCTCTTCGTCGCGGCCCGTGAGGCGATGACCGACGCCCCGCCTGGAGGTTGGATTGCGCTGGCAGATCCCGCCGGAAACGTGCTCGCGTGGTGGGGCGAGGCGCCATCGCGGATGCCCGCGGCGCCGAAGGCAGGAGTCCTGGCGGCCCGATGGACCGCGACAGAGCTTGAGCTCTCGCACTGGCGCATTGCGGGCAGCGGACCCTTCACCGGCATCGTCTGCGTCGGGCGGCTTCTTCCCGCGCAATCGCCCGACTTCGGCCGCGCTCTCGGTCTCGGCGAGTCGGCTTCGACCTGGGAGCCCGCGGCCGCGGCTTCCGGCTTGCCGGTCCTGTTGACGGATGCCGGCGGAGCGCCGCTCGTCGGTGCGAGCGCGGTGCAGACCGCTGAATCTGCCGGATCGAGGGCGCGGGGCCTCGTGCTGGCGGCGATCCTGCTGCTCGTGCTGCCGCTGCTCGCGGCGCGGCCGGCCTGGATCGGGGCGGGCCTCGCGCTCGCGTTTTCGGCCGCGGCCGCGTGGGCCCACTCGGAAGGACGGTTCTTTGCTTCGCCCTACCCTTGGATCCTCGCGCTCGGGCCCCTCCTGCTGCCGTGGGGACTGAGCCTGCTCCAGGAGACGGAGCGGACCGGCAATCCGGTCCGCTTGCTCGCGGGCTATGCGCTGCTTGGTGCCGGGATCGCCGGGGCGCGCCGTGTCTCCGTTCCCGATCTGGGCTCGGGATTCTCGCTCGCAAGCGCGGAGTTCTTCCAGCTTGTGGCCTTGACAGCGCTGTTTGGCGCGGCGCTCGCGATCGGGGCCGCCGGGGTACAGCCGCAGGCGCGCCGCGGAGCGACGGGGCTGGCAATCTTCGTGACGGCGTCTTCGTTCGTCCTCGGCCTGGCGCTCATCTCGGCCTGGCCGCTCTTTCCGGTCTGCGTGGCCGCGGCCGCCGTGGTTGCCTATGAGCTGTGGCGGCGTGCGATCGCCGGATCTTCGGCGCATCGCGGGCCGCTCGGGCCCTTCCGCCTGACCGCGGCCGCGGCGCTGCTGCTCGTGCTGGTCGCGGCGCCCAGCTACGGGCACGACCGCGCGGCGGCCGCGTTCCGGACGGCTTCGGCCATCCGCCTTCCGGATCCGCGCCGGATGTCCGCGGGGGCGGTCGTCGCCGTGCTGCGCGCCGTCGAGCGCGTGGAGCACTTCAATCTCGCGAAAGACCTGCCCGCTCCGCTTCCCGACGTCGATCTTTCGGATCTCGCGTACCGCCTGTGGCGGGAGGGAGAGGAGCAGGCGCCCTCCTCGACGCTCATCGCATACGAGGTCTTCGACGACACGGGCCAGCTGCGCAGCCGATTCTCCCTGATCCCGGAGGTCGATCTCGCGGGATCCGGCGACGAGGATGCGGTCCTGATCGAGCGCCATCGCGTGGCGGTCGTGCGAAGACGCGCGGTCCTGATGGACGGCCCGGCCCGCTGGGGCCGTGTCATGGTGTCGGTTGCCGACTGGCCGAACTGGGATCCGTTACCGCCCCGGCTCGAGGTGTACCGGCGGCTGGTCGGAGGAGAAGCGTCCGCGGTGCAGACGCCGCGGCCGGTCCTCGCCCTCTACGGGTCCGATGGCTCCCGGCGCGACGAAGGGCCGGAACTGCCCCCCGGGCTGCTCGAGAGGACGCGCGCCTCCGGGCGGCCGCAGCCGGTTCGGCTCCGTTTTCGAGGCGAGGAGCTGCGGGGCGAGGTCCGCGCCTCGACGGAGGGGTTCCAGCTCGTCGCGATTCCGGGCCCGGATTTTCTTCAACGGATTCTCGCTGCGACGCAGCTGCTCGCCCCGGCGGCCGTTCTGTACGTCGCCGGCTGGCTCGTCGTTGCCTGGCGGCTCGTGACGAGCGGGCGGCCCCTGCGCCAGCTCGTGCCGAGAGGCCGTCGCACGTTCCGCGGCCGGCTGGTCGCGCTCTTCGTGCTCT
>JANMPW010000404.1:0-9755 GCA_031370065.1 Acidobacteriota bacterium | reverse complement strand
CCTGAAGACGCCCAAAAAGGAATCGCTGGCGGCCGTCATCAACCGGTCGATCAACCAGACGCTCTCGAGGACCAACCTGACCTCGGGCGCGACGATGCTCGTCGTCATCGCGCTCTTCTTGCTCGGCGGCGAGGTCCTGCACACGTTCGCGCTGACGCTCATGATCGGGATCGTCGTCGGCACGTACTCCTCGATTTACGTCGCCGCGGCAATCGTCGTGATCTGGAAGGAGTTCCAGGACCGAGGCAAGCTCGCCGTCGTGCCGGCCGCGGTGCCCCCGCCGGCCGCCGTAGCGCCGCCGTTCCCGTCGAGAAAGAGCTCGAAGCGGCGCTGACGCTGGCAGACGGTAGACGGGAGTCGGGAGACGCGAAACCCCCGTCCCTCTTTCGTTTCCCGTCTTCCGTCTCCCGCCCCGCGCGCTTCCGCGCTACTCTTTCTCTCGGCATGATCCACTTCGAGGAGATCCTCGAGAAGGTCGAGGGCTACAACCCGGGCAGCAACCAGGACCTGCTGCGGCGGGCGTACGTCTTCTCGGCGCGCGAGCACAAGGGGCAGGTGCGGCGTTCGGGAGAGCCCTACCTCGTGCACCCGCTGAACGTGGCGGCGATCCTCGCCGACCTCAAGGCCGATGACATTTCGATCGTCGTGGGCCTCCTGCACGACGTCCTCGAGGACACGCTGACGACGCGGGAGGCCATTGCGCAGCAGTTCGGCGACGAGGTCGCCGAGCTCGTCGACGGGCTGACGAAGATCGGCAAGTTCTCCTACGTGTCGCGCGAGGAGGAGCAGGCCGAGACCTTCCGCAAGATGATCCTGGCGATGGTGTCCGACCTGCGCGTCGTGATGGTCAAGCTCGCGGACCGGCTCCACAACATGCGCACGCTCGGCTTCCTGCCGGAGTCCCGGCGGCGCGAGATCGCCCGGGAGACCCTCGACATCTACGCGCCGATCGCGCACCGGCTCGGCATGGGGAGCGTCAAGGGAGAGCTCGAGGACCTCGCCTTCTTGAACCTCGAGCCTGAGGAGCACGAGCGGATCGCGCGCGAGGTCGCGCGGCGCATGAAGGTGTCCGAGGGCATGATCAGCGACATCCGTCGGCGCATCGAAGCGCGGCTCGGGGAGGCGGGCGTCGCGGCCGAGGTCTCGGGCCGGATGAAGCGCTACTACTCGATCTGGCTGAAGATGAAGCGGATGGACGTGGAGGCCGCGCAGCTCTACGACATTCTCGCGCTGCGCGTCGTGGTCGCGGAAACGCGCGACTGCTACGAGACGCTCGGCATGGTGCACCAGCTCTGGCGGCCGGTCCCCGGCCGGATCAAGGACTACATCGCGATGCCCAAGCCCAACTTCTACCAGTCGCTGCACACGACGGTCATGGGCGAGACGGGGCAGCCCTTCGAGATCCAGATCCGCACGCGGGAGATGGACTTGATCGCCGAGCGCGGGATCGCGGCGCACTGGAAGTACAAGGAGGGCCGGCTTGGGCCCCACGCCGACGACGCCCGCTTCCAGTGGCTGCGCCAGCTGGTCGACTGGCAGAGCGAGGTCTCCGACCCGAAGCAGTTCCTGTCGTCCCTCAAGATCGACCTCTACCCCGACGAGGTCTACACCTTCACTCCGAAGGGCGAGGTCTTCGCGTTCCCCCGCGGCGCCACGCCGATCGATTTCGCCTACCGCATCCACACGGACGTCGGACACCGTTGCGTTGGCGCGCGTGTCAACGGCAAGCTCGCGCCCCTGCGCGCTCCGCTCGCGAGCGGAGACATCGTGGAGATTTTGACGGCCCCGAACCAGGCTCCGTCGCGCGACTGGCTGTCTTCCGTCGTCACGAGCCGGGCGCGGCACAAGATCCGGCACTTCATCCACACGCAGGAGAACCTCGAGGCCGTCGAGCTCGGGCGACGGCTGCTCGAGCGGGAGCTCAAGAAGTACAAGCGCACGGTCCGCAAGCTCGAGCAGGAGGGGAGCCTCGCCCGGGAGCTCAAGCAGTGGGGGTTCGGGCGCAACGAGGACCTGTTTGCCGCGATCGGGTACGGCAAGCTCGCGCCGAAGAGCGCCCTCGAGCGCCTCGTTCCGGCCGACGAGCTGGCACGCCCCGAGGCCGCAAGGAAGGAGTCGGCCGTCTCCCGCGTGGTCCGCAAGATCCTTCCCTTCGCCCTGCCCGACATCGTCGTCGTGGGGCACAACGACCTGCTGGCGGCGCTGGCGAAGTGCTGCAACCCGGTTCCCGGGGAAAAGATCGTCGGCTACATCACGCGCGGCCGGGGCGTCTCGGTGCACTCGGAGAGCTGCCCCAACGTCAAGAACCTGCTCTACGACCCGGAGAGGCTCATCGACGTGGCCTGGGCGGGCGAGAAGAGGGCGTCCTACGCCATCGAGCTCGAGGTGGTCACGGAGGACCGGCCGGGCCTGCTCGCCGACGTCACGCAGGCCATCGCCGGAGAAGGTTCCAACATCCGGCGGATCGAGGCCCGCGTGGGCGAGATGCGCGAGGGGTACATCACCGTCTCGCTGGAGACATCGGACGTGAAGCAGCTCGAGAAGATCCTCGGCCGCATCCGCGCCGTCGCCGGCGTGCGCGACGTGATCCGCAAGTACAACGTGCCGAAGGCGGGGGAGAGGGAGTAACGAGGCGGTCGTCTATGGTCCGTAGTCTGTAGGGGTTGGGTCCCACCACCCCACCACCGACGACCGACTGTCTAGGCGGTCTTCTTCCGCACGACGGGTTTCACGACCTTGCCCGTGCGGATGCAGCGGGTGCAGGCGGAGACCTTTCGCGAGACGCCTTCGACGACGGCGCGCACCGTCTTGAGGTTCAGGTTCCACTTTCGGTTCGTCACGTTGTGCGCGTGGCTGACGCGGTGGCCGCTCATCGGCGTCTTTCCGCAGAACTGGCAGTGCTGGGCCATGGGTCTCCTCGTCTCGGCCAATCGCGACCGAAAAAACCCGCGAAGCCTACACCGGTCTCCGCGACGACGCAACAAAGAACAGCTGGCCGTCGGCCGCGACACCTGTCCGAGAGGCCTTAAGTCTTTGCGCAATGGACGCTTTCGCGCTTCTCATCGCTTGACTACACGAAAACCTTTTGCTATTTTGGCAACCAGCCGAAATAACCATAGGTCAAAGCCCAAAACCGTCTTTCTTTTTTCGGTGGGGCGAATAGTGCTGTTCAGAAAAACCAAGAATCTGGTAGGTCTGGACATCGGGTCCTCGGCCGTCAAGCTCGTAGAGCTCAAGGACGCCAAGGGCGGCGGTTTCCGACTTGTCAAAACGGGCCTCGAGACGCTGTCGCCGGAGGCGATCGTGGACGGCGCGATCATGGACTCGTCCCTGGTCGTCGACACGGTCAACCGCATCGTTTCCTCGCTCAACGTCCGAAACCCCGAGTTCGGGACCTCGCTCTCGGGCCACTCCGTCATCATTAAGAAGATTTCGCTGCCGGCCATGTCTCCTGAGGAGCTCGCCGAGTCGATCCGGTGGGAGGCCGAGCAGTATGTGCCTTTCGACATCAACGACGTGAACCTCGACTACGTCGTTCTCGAAGCGGGGGGCGGCGAGACGATGGACGTGCTCCTCGTCGCGGTGAAGAAGGACAAGATCTCCGACTACACGAGCGTCATCACCCAGGCCGGTAAGACGCCGATGCTCGTGGACGTCGACGCCTTCGCCCTCCAGAACGCCTACGAGGCGAACTACCCGGTCGAGCCGGGCCGCGTGGTCGCCCTGGTGAACATCGGCGCCTCGGTGACCAACGTGAACATCCTTTCCGGGGCGAACACGATCTTCTGGCGCGACATCTCGTTCGGGGGCAACCAGTACACCGATGGCATCCAGAAGCAGCTGTCCCTGTCTTTCGAGCAGGCCGAAGCCCTGAAGAAGGGCGAACCATCGGGCGAACAGTCGCTTCAGGACATCCTTCCGATCCTGCGGTCCGTCTCCGACGACCTCGCGCAGGAGCTGCAGAAGACTTTTGACTTCTTCCTGGCGACGACGTCGACCGAGAAGATCGATCAGCTCTTTCTCTCCGGGGGCTCCTCGCGGGTCGTCAACCTCGACAGCCAGCTCAAGGAGCGGTTCAACATCCCGGTGGAGATCCTGAACCCCTTCCGCCAGATCGACATCGCCGGCGCCTCCGTCTCGGGCGAGTGGCTCACCGACAACGCGCCCAGCCTCGCAGTCGCCGTCGGGCTTGCGATCCGCCACGTCGGAGACGAAGCCGCTTGATCAGGATCAACCTTCTCACCGAGGCCAAGGCGGCCGCCGCCAAGAAGAAGGGGCCGGCCCTTCCGACGGGCGCGAAGCTCAACAACCTCGTCCTCATCGGGGGTCTGCTCCTCGGCCTGATCTACATCGGGTCGATGGCGCTCGTGCTGACTTCCCACCGGCGGCGTCTCGATGACGAGATCGGCAAGGCGCGGGAAGAAGTCGCGCGCCTGAAGTCGATCATCGACGAGGTCCAGAGCTACGAGGACAAGAAGAAGAGCCTCGAAGAGAAGATCTCGCTCATCAACAGCCTCAAGACGAACCAGAAGGGCCCCGTGCGGCTCATGGACGAGGTTTCCAAGGCGCTGCCGGATCTCGTGTGGCTGACCGAGCTACAGGTACAGGACAACCTGATGACCCTCAAGGGCAAGACCCTGTCGCCCAATGCGGTGGCCACGTACCTCGAGAACCTCAAGAAGAGCCCCTTCTTCGCGGAGCCGGTCTTCAAGAACCTCGGCCGCGAGGCGGGCCCGCAGGGTCTCTATGGCTGGGAAATGACGGTGATCTTCACCAACGGACGACCGGTGGCAGAGGTGGGAGGAGCCTCGGCGACGACGGCCCCCAAGGCGGGGGGACCGCGGGGCAAGGCGGCCGCCGCGGCTGGAAAGCCGGGGGTATAGGCGATGGCCGTATTCGGGCTCAACATTGACGAGAAGCCCTGGTACTACGCCCTCGGCGTGGGCCTCGCCGTCGGTATCGCCCTTGCGGGCGCGGTCCACTGGTTCTGGTTCAAGCCGATGAACGCCCAGATCGCCAGCAAGAAGGTCGAGCTCCAGGGGCTCAGACTCGAGATCCAGAAGGGGCGCGCCGCCGAGCGCAAGCTCTCCCAGTTCCGCGAAGAGGTCAAGCGGCTCGAGCTCGAGCTCTCGAAGCTCCTCCAGATCCTGCCCTCGAAGCGCAACACCGAGGAGCTCATCAAGCGGATCGAGACGCTGACGCGGCAGGGCGACTTCACGCTCAAGAAATTCACGCCCGGCGACTTCGCGCAGAAGGAGTTCTACGCGGAATGGCCGATCGCCATCCAGGTCGAGGGCACGTACCACAACCTCGCCCTCTTCTTCGATCGGATGAGCCGCTTCTCCCGCATCGTCAACGTCGAGGACCTCAAGATCACGGCGCTCAACGACGTTGCGGGCAAGTCCATCGCCGCCCAGTTCGTTGCCAAGACCTTCATCTACACGGGCGACGAGGTCGGGCAGGCGACCGCGGGGCAAGGGCTCGCCCCGGGTGCGACGCCTCCCTCGCAGCCCGCCGGGCCCGGGGCCAAGCCGGGCGCGGCCGGGAAGGCGCAGGGGCTCAAGGAACGCGCCGAAGGCAGGGGGGCCGAATGAAGCGCACGCTTCTTGCCCTCGCCCTGATCGTATCGGGCTGTGGGTTTGCGTTCGCCCAGGCGCCTGCGGCGCCGACGGCCGAGCCCACGAAGCCTGCGGCCGTCATCGCGCCGGTCCCCGACTCACCGGGGCAGTCCATGATCGAGCAGGAAGAGTCGGCCCTGGCGGGTCGCGCCTATTCCTACGATCCGGCGGGACGCCGCGACCCGTTTCGCTCACTCCTCGTGCGCGAGCAGCACCGCGGCGGCGCGGACCGTCCGCCCGGAATCGCGGGCATTTCGATCGACGACCTCGTGGTGCACGGGATCTGGAAGACCAAGGCGGGCTATGTCGCCCAGATCCGCGCCACCGACAACAAGAGCTACCTCGTGCGCGCCGGCGACCTGCTGTACGACGGCGAGGTCGTGCGCGTCGGACCGAACGAAGTCAGCTTCCGGCAGAACATCAACGATCCGCAAAGCGTGAAGCCGTTCCGGGAAATCACGAAGCAGCTGAACGCGACGATCAGGCAGTGAGGATTCGGTGAGCATGGTATTCCGCGCGACGGGAGGAACGATGCGAATGGCATTCAGAGGAACCGCGACGGCCACGGCGCTCGCGCTGGCGTGGGCAACCGCCGTGGGCTGCTCCTCCAGGGGTCAGGCTGCGCACAGTACCGTGGACGCCCTTCCGGCGGCCTCACCGGCGCCGGCCCCCTCTCCGGCGGCCGCGAACGCTCCCGCCGCGGCAAAGATCACGGGAACCGCCTTCAACGAGGACGCCGACGGCGCCCGCGTGGTTCTGTCGGCAAATGCGCCGCTTCTCTACACGTCCTACGAGCCGAGGCCAAACCTTCTCGTCGTGGACCTGCGCGATGCCTCGGTCGCGTCCAACGTGACGACGCCCAAGGTGGGAGGACTCGTCGAGTCGATCAAATTTGAAGAGATCGACGAGCTCGGCAAGCGAATCACGAGGCTGTCCATTACGCACAATCCGGATGCCCATCCCGACCTGCGCTCGGTGGGTCAGGGCCTGGCAATCGCCTTCACCGGACCCATCTCGACGGCGGAAGCCGACACCGCGACCGAGACGCCGGCCGTGACGGCCGCGTCGGTGGAATCGGCGCCGCTTCCCGCCGCGGCCGCACCCGCCGCAAACCCGTCCGCGCCTTCGGCCCTGAAGCCCCCTCCGGTGTCAGTGGCGAGGGGCGAGGCGGCCCACGTGCTCGAGAGCGTATCCGCGCAGACGAGTGACGGCCACGTGGCCATTCTCCTTTTCGGCGACGGCAGGTTCTCGGCCAGGGACTTCGCGCTGGCGAATCCTCCGCGCATCGTCGTGGACCTGCCCGGAGTCAAGAACGACGTCAAACAGCGGACGATCGTCGTCAAGGACGACGTCGTCACGCGCGTCCGGATCTCTCAGTTCCAGACCTCGCCCGAATACGTGACGCGCGTGGTCGTGGACCTCTCGAAGCCGATGCCTCACGCGCTCGTGCCCGACGGCGAACGGCTTGCGGTCATCGTCGGACAGAATCCGTCGTCCGAGCCGGTGGCCGCCCATGCCCCTCAAGAGTCGCCGGCGGCGCGACTCGAGCCCGTGGAGGTCGCCGTGCCCGCTCCGGCACAGCACTCGGCCCCGCAGAAGGCGAGCGTCCCCGCTCCGCCCCCGGCGGCCGCGACTCCCTCCGTCACGACGATCGCGGAAAATCCGGAGCCGAAGGCCGAGCCGCCGGCCCTCTCGGCGGCTCCGGCGGCTGCCCCGCATGTCGAGCCGCCGGCGCCCGAGGTGAAGACGACCGCAGCCGCTTTGCCTCCGGTTGCGGTGGCGCCTGCCCCGGTTGCGCCGCCGCCCGCGCCCGTCGTCGTCGCCGCGCCCGTTCAGAAGCCCGCTCCGCAAACTCCGAAGGCTGCGCCGAAGCCGGCGTCGGTCCGCGGCGACGCCCTCTTCGAGGCTGCCGCGGCCCAGCTCGACCAGGACCAGTCCAACCAGCAGCAGAGTGGCGCCGCGTATCGCTCGCGGACGATCTCGGAAGTCCAGAGCCAGTTCACGGGCGAGCCAATTTCCCTGGACCTGAAAGACGCCGACATCAAAGATGTCTTCCGGACGATCTCCCAGCTGACCGGACTGAACATCGTCATCGATCCGGAAGTCCGGGGCACGGTCACGGTGCAGCTCGAGGACGTTCCATGGGACCAAGCACTCGACCTGATCCTCAAGCAGAACAGCCTCGGGTATGTGCTCGAGAACAACATCATGCGCATCGCGACGACCAGCAAGCTCCAGGCCGAGGAGGGCGATCGCTCCCGCCTGGCCGAAGCCCGTCAGGCCGCCGAGCCGACGCGCACAGTCATCAAGAAGCTGTCCTACGCGAAAGCGGCCGACATCGTTCCGACGCTCCAGAGCGTGATGTCCAAGCGCGGCGCGATCGTCGTCGACGCGCGCACGAACACGCTGATCATTCGTGAGATCCCGACGTTCCTGCCCGCGGTCCTCCAGCTGATCGACAACCTGGACACCGCGACGCCCCAGGTCGTCATCGAGGCGCGCATCGTGGAAACCACGAAGAGCCTCGGCCGCAGCCTCGGCATCAACTGGCAGGTGCGCGGCAAGGCCGACAACGAGCACGGCAACACGACCAACCTCATTTTCCCGAACTCGGTCGCGGGCGGTCTGAACGTCGGCCTCGGCAACGGTCCCACGGTCGCCTCGCTCGTGCTCGGGAACATCCTCAACACGTTCAACCTCGACGTCGCCCTCACCGCGGCCGAGAACCAGGGCCTCCTCAAGATCATCTCGTCGCCGAAGGTCACGTCGCTGACGAACACGCCGGCGCTGATCCAGTCGGGCGTGCAGATCCCCGTGCAGACGACCGTGAACAACACGACGACGGTCATCTACGTGGATGCCACGCTCAAGCTCGACGTGACACCGCAGATCACGGCCGAGGGGACGATTCTCCTGACCGTCAACGTGATGAAACGCGAGCCCGCGGTCGCCCTGAACCTCGCGCTCGGCCAGAACGTTCCTCTGACGATCCGGGAGTATCGCGGCCAGGTGCTCGTCAAGGACGGCGGCACCACGGTGATCGGCGGCATCTTCCAGATCAACGACCAGGACCAGTACAACATGATCCCCGGGCTGTGGAAGATCCCCGTCCTCGGAAACCTCTTCAAGAACAAGACCCGGACCGAGAAGCACGATGAACTACTCATCTTCATCACGCCCCGGATTCTCAGGTCGTAAGGGAGAAGGCACCATGAAAAAGACATTTCTGCTCGCGATGGCAATGGTGGGGGCGATGGCCTTCGCCGGCGGCTGCTCGAACACGCAGGGGCAGTCGGAATCGCCGGTCTTCCTGACCGTGAGCATCGACTTTCAGCCCGGATTCATCAACGTCGCCATCCCCGCGCCAGTGCAGATCAACACGATCACCGTCGCGTCGCACAGAAAGAACCCCGACTCGGTCGACACGCTCGGGTTCTCCGATGTCCAGCTCAACAGCTATACGGTGGCGTTTCGCCGGACCGACGGAGGAACGCTCGTGCCGCCCCTGCAGACGTTCGGGTGCGGCGTGCTCGTGCCGCACGACGGCAACTCGAAACTGGAGAACTTTCCGGTGCTCTACGCTCCTGCCGTTCAGCAGACACCGTTCGACCAGCTGCTGCCCTTCAACGGCGGCATCGACCGGCAGACCGGCCGCGACGAGATCGACGTCACCTTCGACATCACGTTCTTCGGCACGACGGTTTCGGGCAAGCGGGTCCAGAGCGACACCGCGAGCGGGATACTGATCTTTCGATACGCAGCGACCGCGCCCGCGAGATTGGCCAAGTAAGGGGGACCCATGCGCCGGATAGCTATTGCACTGATCCTGGTCGCGGCCGTCGTTGGCATCCATGCCTGCGCCGCGGACGCCCCGACGGCACCGAGGCCCGGCACGGGCGGCGGGACGTCGAGCGCCTTGTCGGTACAGCTCTTCACGACGGACGCCAACCCCAAGGCGGGGACGTGCACCCTGATCGAAGCGCTGGTTTCGCTGAATGGAGCCCCCGTGCCAGACGGGACCAGCGTGAACTTCTCGACGGACTTCGGGACGTTCGGTGAGAACGGCCTCCCGCTCGTCTCGGTCGTGACCACCAGCGGCACCGCGGTCAGCGCGCTATGCGGGCCGGGAGCCGGAAG
>JANMPW010000380.1:0-1728 GCA_031370065.1 Acidobacteriota bacterium | reverse complement strand
CTCGATCTCAGTGCCGGCGTCCTGATCGGCTTCGGGCTTTCCGGCTGTTCGTTCAACCTCGTGCTCTCGGCCTTCAGCAAGCTGCTGCCACCGGAGAAGCGCGGCATCGCGCTCGGCGCCGGCACCGCCGCCGGATCGTTCGGGCAATTCCTGTTCGCGCCGTTCGGCGTCGCCATGATCGATAATTTCGGCTGGCAGCCCGCGCTGACCGTATTCGCCTGCCTGATGCTGCTGATCATCCCGCTTTCGCTGGCGCTTGCCACCCCGCCTGCGGCTTCGGCCAACGTGCCTGCGGCCGATCAGCAGTCATTCCGGACCGCGCTGGCGGAGGCATTCGGCCATCGCTCCTACGTGCTGCTGGTGCTCGGCTTCTTTACCTGCGGCTTTCAGCTCGCCTTCATCACCGTGCATCTGCCGGCCTATTTGTCGGATCGCGGCGTATCGGCGCAAACCGGCGGCTGGGTGATCGCGGCCATCGGCCTGTTCAACATCGTCGGTTCGCTCAGCGTCGGCTGGCTGCAGAACAAATATCCGAAGCGCTACATCCTGTCGCTGATCTATCTGGCGCGGGCATTGTCGATCGTCGCCTTCATCTCGTTCCCGATCACGACGTTTTCGGCGATCGTGTTCGGCGCCGCCACCGGCCTGACCTGGCTCTCCACGGTGCCGCCGACCTCGGCGCTGGTAGCGCTGATGTTCGGCACCCGCTGGTTTGCGACGCTTTATGGATTTGCCTTCGTCAGCCATCAGGTCGGTGGGTTCCTCGGGGTATGGCTCGGAGGCATCGTGTTCGAGAAATTCGGGTCCTACACGCCGATCTGGTGGCTGTCCGTGCTGTTCGGCCTGCTGTCGGCGTTGATCAACCTGCCGATTGTGGAAGCGCCGGTGGCGCGACCGGTTGCGCAACCGGCCTGATCCGGTAAACATCGGGAAGTCCAGAAATCCGGGGGAGTCCGCGTTGGGAACGTTCAAGGCGATCAGGGTCGACAAGGCGGACAAGGGCACCACCGTCGCGCTCACGCAATTCGACGAAGCCGACCTGATGGAAGGCGACGTCACCGACGCCGTCGAATATTCGACCTTGAACTACAAGGACGGCCTGGCCGTCACCGGCAAGGCGCCGGTGGTGCGGCGTTTTCCGATGATCGCGGGCATCGACTTCGCCGGCACCGTGGAGCAGTCATCGCATCCGCAGTGGAAGGCCGGCGACAAGGTGATCTGCACCGGCTGGGGCATGGGCGAGACCCATCTCGGCGCCTACGCCGAAAAGGCGCGCGTCAAGGGCGACTGGCTGGTGCGCCTGCCCGAGGCCATGTCGACACGCGATGCGATGGCGATCGGCACCGCCGGTTTTACGGCGATGCTGTCGGTGCTGGCGCTGGAAAGGCATGGCCTGACGTCGCAACACGGTCCTGTCGTCGTCACCGGCGCCGCCGGCGGCGTCGGCTCGGTTGCCACGGCCGTGCTGGCAAAACTCGGCCATCACGTCATTGCCTCGACCGGCCGGCTGTCGGAGACCGACTACCTCAGGGGTCTCGGTGCAGCCGAGGTGATCGACCGCAACGAGCTGTCAGGTCCGGCCAAGCCGCTGGCGAAGGAGCGCTGGGCGGGGGGCATCGACAGCGTCGGGTCGACGACGCTCGCCAACCTGCTCTCGATGACGAAATATGGCGGCGCCATCGCGGCGTGCGGGCTTGCCGCCGGCATGGACCTGCCATCCTCGGTGGC
>JANMPW010000376.1:0-2385 GCA_031370065.1 Acidobacteriota bacterium | reverse complement strand
CTCGACGCCAATCGCGACGGTCTGCTCGATGTGTTTATCGGGAACTATGTCGTCACCTCGGTCAGGGAAGAATCGGCTCGGTCGCTTCGCGACCAGAAACTTCCCGACGAGTACGAGCCTCCCGGCGGGTCCTTTTTTCTTCAGCAAGCCGGCGGAACTTTCGAAGACGTGACGGAGGAGGCCGGTACGGCGGCGCCGCGGGGACTCACGATCGGAGCGATCGCCTTCGACTACAACGGCGACGGGATCACCGACCTCTACCTCGCCAACGACCAGTCCCCGAACTACCTGTTTCGCGGCCGAGGGGATGGCACGTTCGAGGATGTCTCGGCTCAAACGGGAACCGATGCGCCTCCCGATGGGCCGACGGCCTTCGGCCGGAGATACCGGTCCGGGATGGGACTCGCGATCGCCGACTACGATGGGGATGGTTGGCCCGACCTCTTCATCACCAATTACGCCAACGAGCCCAATACCCTCTACCGCAACGTCGAGGGAGAGCTGTTCGAGGAGAGGGGTGAGCAGGCGGGTCTTGCTGCCGTTTCGGTCCCTCTCTCGGCCTGGGGTTGCAACTTCTTCGACTGGGACAACGACGGCTGGCCGGATCTCTTCGTCTCGAACGGTCAGATCCTTCCGCGCCGGCTCTACTGGTTCCTGCGCGTCTTTTCGAAGAAGGCGAGCCAATACGACATCGGTGAGCAAACGTATCGGCAGCGGCAGCACTTGTTTCGCAACAGCGGCGATGGGACTTTTGAACAGATCCCTCCGCGGCTGATGGGCGACCTGGGGAAGATCACGACGTCTGGCCGCGGGACAGCGACGGGAGACCTCGATCACGACGGCCGGCTGGATCTCGTGCTGGCGCCGATTTCCGATCCTGTTCTGGTTTTCCGGAACGAATCGCGAAAGCCGGGGCACTGGATCGAAATCCTTCCGGTTGGAGGGCGAGACGGAAACACGCCCCTCCACACCAGAGTCATCGTGACGATCGCGGGCAAGAGGAGGATGCACGAGTTCACGATTCAGCCTTCTTATGCTTCGGGCTCCTACGTGCCGCTGCACTTGGGCCTCGGCCGCGCCACCCGGATCGAGGCGCTTGGCGTCATCTGGCCGGATGGAATGGCGCAGGACCTGCCCCTGCCACTACTCGATCGCGCCTATCGGCTTTCAAAAAAGGGAGGGCTCTCGGAGGGCCTCAGGGGACCGAAATGACCCCCTGGAGACTGGACGAAGGGCCCCTGCGTGAGCTCCTGCGGGCTATTCGCTACGAGCTCGGGCCCCTTCGGGCATCGCCTCGAGATAGACCTGCAGGCCCACGACGCGCTTCCCCGAGGAGACGAGCAGTGGGTCAGCGCTGCGAAAGCCCGAGGCGGTACCAGGTGGAGACGGCCTTGATTCCGTTGCGGTCTCCCTCGCTCCCATTCCAGACGGCAAAAGCGACCGGAGTTCCGTCGGCGAGCCGCACGTCGCCGTTGCCCGAAGCTTCCAGGTTGCGCAGGAACACGACGCGCCACTCTCCGCCGGACCAGACTCCCTTGCCGGAGACATTCTGCGCGGCCGCCGGTTGCGGCGTCAGCGTCCCGATTCCCGCGGCCACGAGACTCTCGACGGGGCTCGACCGCTGCAATCGTGAGAAGGCATTTCCGGCGGCGCGGCCCGTCAGGTAGGCGGGATCCTGGTCCGCGGCCGCCGTCCCGTGGGCAAAGGGGTACATGTCGACCACCATCGCCGGCTCCGCGCTCTCGATGTCCTGGCGCCCGGCAATGTCCTTCTGCCAGTCCGCCTTCCAGTGCCAGATGCTCACGGGCTTGCCCCGCTCCCCCATGGCGAACGTCACGTCGGGGCCGGCGAGCGAGAACTGGACGGCGGCCGCATCCCGGAAGTCCTGGGGCAGGAGCATCCGCGTGTCGGCGCTCGCATCGGACCAACGCATCCGCAGCGCCAGCTGCTTCCCGTCGGTCGCGACCGAGACGCGCACGCGGCCGATCACGTTCTCCCGTCGCCAGAGCTGACGCACAGCGATCTCGTACTCGCCCGCCTTGCCCCAGAAGGCGGCATCCGGATCCGCCGTCACCGAAGCTGCTCGGACGGCTCGGATCGTTTCTCCCGGCCCGAGCGTCGCCGCAGCGGGCTCGGGGGTGGAGAGGCTGCGCACGTAGGCCACGATCGCCCACCGATCCTCTTCCGGGATCGCGCCGCCGAAGGAGGGCATCGGTGTTCCGTCGAACCCGGTCGTGAACGTGCGGTAGATGTCCTTCGGGTTGTCGCCTCCCTTGTAGCGGCCCGGCCGCGTGAAGTCATAGGGCCGGATCGCAAACCCCGTATCATCCTTCAGCGTCGCAGAGGAGGGCCCGTCTCCACGCCCCCCCGCGCCGTGGCAATCGC
>JANMPW010000372.1:0-4426 GCA_031370065.1 Acidobacteriota bacterium | reverse complement strand
CAGTTCTCGGGCGGCGAGCCGACGCTTTCGCCCCACTTTCTTCCGGCGATCCGGCACGCCCGCAAGATCGGCTACTTCTCCGTCCAGTGCGCGACCAACGGCATCCGCTTCGCGCAGGACGAGTCCTTCGCGAAGGAGGCGGCCGAGGCCGGGCTGCGCTTCGCGTACCTCCAGTTCGATGGCGTGGGCAACGAGGCCAACCAGCACCGCAAGGTCGGCAACCTCTATGACGTGAAGCTCCGCGCGATCGAGAACATCAAGAAGTATGCGATCGACGTCACGCTCGTCGTGACGATCGTCAATAGCGTCAACAACGACCAGGTCGGCGATATCCTGAAGTTCGCGATCGAAAACATCGACAAAGTCAACACGGTCGCCTTCCAGCCGGTCTCCTTCACCGGGCGCGACGAGGACATCGACGACGAAACGCGCAAGAAGCATCGCTATACGCTTTCGAACCTCGCGCACGACGTGAAGACGCAGGCCGGCATCGGCGAAGTCATGCGCGACTGGTACCCGCTCTCGGCGTCCGGGCCCTTCTCCGATCTGAAGGACCTGCTCGGGGGCCTCGAATCCGAGTGGGGCTCGTTCAAGTGCGGCTGCCACCCGAACTGCGGCATCGGGACGATGCTGCTCGTCGAGGAGAAAACGAAGAAGGCCGTGACCGTGCCATCCATCCTGAACGTGGACCGGATGCTCGCAGACATCAAGTCGATCACCGACTCCGGGCGCCAGAAGAAGTGGACGGCCGTGCAGGTGGGCCTGTCGATCCTGCGCAACCTCCGCCCCGAGGGGATCCCGGCAGGGCTCTCGCCGTGGAAGCTCGCCAAGATCATGGACGGCCACACGGGCGGCAAGCTCGGTTTTGCCGAGAAGAACCGCTACCCATGGCGCGTATTCTTCATCGGCGGGATGTGGTTCCAGGACCTCTTCAACTACGACTTCCGCCGCACGGAGATGTGTATCATCCCGTACGCGACGCAGATGGGGGAGATCTCCTTCTGCGCGTACAACACGGGAGTCGGCTGGCGCAAGATCATCGAGGAGATGTTCCAGACCGCCTCGCTCGCCGAATGGTACAAGTCGAACGGGCGCCACGAGGTCTACGCGCGCGGGCGCAACGTGCCCCTTCCGGTGCTGCCGGGCCAGACCGTGCCGGCGATGCCGTCCGCCCCGCGCCCGACGCTTGCGCCAGCGCTCGGTACGCTCCCCGTCTACGGCGCCGCGGGCAAGTAAAGAAAGCGGGATCGACGCCCGGAGGAGATCTGACTCCTGGCCCCGCTCGTCTACCCTCTCCGCCCCCAGCGCGCCTGGCCCGACGGGGCCGCGGCAGGCCGTGACGACGCCGGGCCGCGCGGATGGGTCTGACCGCCGGAGGGGGCCGGGCCCCTTTGCTCCGGACCCCTGCCACCGGTCCGCTGCGGCGCGCGCGCCCTCTGGGCGGTCTCATGCGCGTTGCGGCGCTCAACCTTCTCCTTCGCGCGCTTCCTTTCGTCGGCCTTACGGGTGCGGATCGCAGCGATGCGCTCGGCGATGGGAACCTCGAAGCGTTCGGCCGGAGCCTTCGTGTAGTCGAAGCCAGGCACGGTGATGCGCGGGAGGCGCTTGCCGATCTCCCGCTCGATCGCGGCCAGATCGGACTGCTCCTCGGGCGCGACGAACGTGAAGGCGTCCCCGGTCATCTCGGCGCGTGCCGTCCGGCCGACGCGGTGGATGTAGTCGTCGGGGACGTTCGGGACGTCGAAGTTGATGACGTGCGAGAGGGCTTCGACGTCGATGCCGCGCGCAGCGATGTCGGTCGCGACGAGGACCCGGTGGCGACCCTCCTTGAACCCCGCGAGCGCTTGCGTGCGCTGCGCCTGCGTGCGGTTGCCGTGGATCCGCTCGCAGGGCACGCCCTTTTTCAGGAGCGTTTCGGCGAGGCGGTTGGCGCGATGCTTGGTGCGCGTGAAGACGAGCACGTTCTTGATGTCGCCGCGCTTCAAGAGCTCGAGCAGAAGCGGGGCCTTGAGGTTCTGCGAAACGGGATAGACCGCCTGTGTGATGCCGACGGCGGGCGCGGGCTTGCGCTCCTGGTTGACCGTGAAAGGAGTCTTCAGCATCTCTCGCGTCAGCTGCGCGATCGGCGGCGGCATCGTCGCCGAAAAGAAGAGCGTCTGGCGCTTGACGGGTAGATGCTTCAGCACTCTCCGGATGTCCGGGAGAAAGCCCATGTCGAGCATCCGGTCCGCCTCGTCGAGTACGAGCACCTCGAGGTGGTCGAGCTTCGCATAGGGAAAGCGGAAATGGTCGAGCAGGCGCCCTGGCGTGGCGACCAGGATGTCCGCTCCGGTACGGAAGGCGTGCTCCTGCGGTCCCATGGAGACGCCGCCGAAAACGGCGGCCGAGGACAGCGCCGTGTGGATCGTGAGCTCCTTGGCGTGCTCCTGGATCTGCGCGGCGAGCTCGCGGGTCGGCGTCAGGATGAGCGCACGCGTCGCGCCGCGCTTCTTGCCGATCAGACGGTGGAGGATCGGGAGCAGGAAGGCCGCGGTCTTGCCGCTGCCGGTCATGGCGCAGGCGAGCACGTCGCGCCCTTCCATGGCGGGCGGGATGGCGTCGTTCTGGATCGGCGTGGGGCGGGTGAAACCCATTTCGCGCACGCCGCGCAAGAGATCCGAATGGAGCCCGAATTGAGAGAAAGGCAAGGGAATCCTCCTCGAGGAAAAAGTCCGGCTGGTTTTTCTTTGGGAACGGAGGATTCGCCGGCGAGGCCTACGTTCGATGCGGGCGGCCCTGGGGGGCCGGCCACGGGAGCGCGAAGAGTCTCACAGCCGGGCCCGGAAGGCAAATCGGGACGCGGATTCGTCTACGTCTAAGAGGTCACGTCTAAGGGGTCAGGTCTAAAATCTTCGGACTTTCAAACTCAGCGTCTAAGGGGTCAGGTCTGAAATCTTCGGACTTTTCAAACTCCGAAGAAACCAGACCTGACCCCATCAGCCCTTCGCCCAGACGGCCGAGAGGCGGCCGCTCGCGATCGCGGCGGTGCCGGAGGGAGATGGGGAGTAGTGGGAGATGTCGTTGTAGAGCGAGAGCCGCGCGTGGGAGACATCTTTGAAGTCGAGGATGTTCAACGAGGCCGGGCTCTGGTCGAGGTGATCGCGGTAGCGCCGCAGGTCGAAGCCGAGAAGCGAGCCGATCAGCAGGCGGATCGTTGCCTTGTGCGAAGCGACGAGGACCTGCTCTCCGGGATGCGCCGCGACGACCTGGAGCAGCGCCGGCAGGGCCCGGGCCGTGACGTCGAGGCCCGTTTCGCCCTCGGGCGGCGCGAAGGAAAATGGGTCCGCTTCCCAGAGCGCGTACTCCCTCGGGCAGTCCTTTTCGACGGCGGCTCGCGTCTTGCCCTCCCAGTGGCCGTGCGAGATCTCGCGCAGGCCCTCCTTCGGCATGACGGGCTTCCCGTGGGGTGCGGCCAGGATCCGGCCCGTCTCCATCGTACGGCCGAGCGGGCTCGCGTAGAACGCGGCGATCGGCTCGCCGGCCAGGCGCGCGGCGAGCTTCTTCAGCTGCTCGCGCCCGATGTCGGAAAGTGGAACGTCGGTTTCGCCGGCGAAGGCGTCCTCGGCCGAAAGCTCTGTCGCTCCGTGGCGCACCAGGAAGATGCGTGTCGCCGTCATCCCTTCACCAGAAATCCTTTCTTCGGGAGGAGCTCCCGGAGCCGCTCGCGCTGGTCCCCTTGTAGTTCGATCGTATTCTCGCCGGTGGAGCCACCGGTGCCGCAGGCTTTCTTGAGGTCGCGGCAGAGCGCGTCCAGAAAGGGGCGGTTGTCCGGCAGCCCGTCCACGACCGTCACGTGTTTGCCCGAGCCGCGGTTCTCGAGGCGTAGCTTCGCCGTGACTTTCTCCGGGGCCTCGTCCGGCGGCGCTTTGGTTTTCGAGCAGTGGCAGTCGTCCTGCGGCCAGCCGCAGCCGGGGCAGATGCGCCCCTGCCCGCTCGAGTAGACGAGACGATCCGGCGGCGCCACTACGTGTTCTCTGCGCCGAGCAGGGCGAGCAGATCCTTGCCGTAGGCCTCGAGCTTGGCCGGGCCGATGCCGGGAATCTCGGAAAGCGCGTCGAGCGTCGACGGCCGCGCGGCCGCCAGCGCGGCGAGCGTGCGATCGTGAAGCACGACGTAGGCGGGCACCGAGCGCCGCACCGCTTCCTGGCGCCGCCACTGCCGCAGCGCGTCGATGCTTGCGGGATCCGCGGGCCCTGCCGCGGCTGCCGCGAGCGCCTTCGACGGTCTCTTCTTCTTTGCCTTCGGGCGCGGCGGCTCCGGCAGGGTCAGCGCGACCTGCAGCGTCCGGCCGGACATGACGTCGCGTCCTGCCCGGGTCAGTGAGAGAGTCCGATAGACGTCGTCGGTCGCCGACAGGAGCCCTCCCCCCTGTGCCGCGTCGATCCAG
>JANMPW010000281.1:0-1535 GCA_031370065.1 Acidobacteriota bacterium | reverse complement strand
CGGCGTAGTCGGCGAACCACTTGGGCATGTCGGGGTTCAGCCACCCGCCGCGATCCTCGAGCGCGGCCGGCAGGTCCCAGTGGAACAATGTCAGCATGGGTGTGATATTCGCCGCGAGCAGACCATCCACGAGACGCTCGTAGAAGCCGAGGCCCCGCTCGTTCACACGACCGAAGCCCTCGGGGAGCACGCGGCCCCAAGCAACCGAGAAGCGGTACCCCTGGAGCCCGAGCGCGCTCATGAGCGCCAGATCCCGTGGCCAGCGCCGGAAATGGTCGCAGGCGACGTCCCCGGTCATGCCACCGAGTGTGCGGCCCGGCGTATGCGAGAATCGGTGCCAGATGCTGGCCCCGGCGCCGTCCGCGAGCGGTGAACCCTCGATCTGGTAGGCGGAAGTCGCTGCGCCCCATAGGAATCGGGGCGGGAATGAACCCGAGTTCTGCATTCAAGCTCCGTCTGAGGCCAACGTGGGAGACGTTCCGAAGCGAACGGCGCCGCGAAAAAAACTTTGCGCACCGTAACAGGTGTCTTGACTCACCCACAACGACTGATGTAATCGTTTACATGGCAACGCAGATGCGGACCTAACGCCACCCCCTTGAACCGTGATTCCTGGGTCCCGAACATCGAACCCGGCATGTCCCGAACAGGGCACGAGTGTTGGCCCGGCCCGTGTTTCGCTGCCGCGTCCACACGACGCAGGCCATCAGCCAGCTGGCTGTCACGGATTCGCAGCGAGTTGTGAGCCTGCCCACCATTCATCTTTGGAGACAACCCCCATGAGGCGGATCACTACCACTGCTTTGGCGTTCGCCGCTGGCCTCGCGCTCGCGACGGCCGCATACGCCACGCCGCTGCCCAACAGCGCCGTCATCAAGACGCGTATCTTCGACGACTGTCCCATCTCGATCCTGACCACGACCAACGCTTTTCCTGGCCTGATCCAGATCTCGGACCAGAACCGTCCGCCGCAGCCCATCTGCGCCGGCTTCGCGAACCTGCACAACTGGAGCTTCTCGACCGATGGCACGAACGCGATCCAGTTCCTGAACGGCGACGCGTTCTCATTTTCCAGCACGGTCGTGCTCAATGGTGTGGGCGAAGGCGGCCTGAGGCTGTCGCCGTGGTTCTCGCCGGACGTCGACGGTCTGTTCAACGTGCGCACGACGGATGGCGAGATCGCCTGCTTCGGCGGCCGTTTGCCGTTCTTCACGTTCACGGGCGCGTTCGGCCTGATCTACGTCAACAACACGCCGATCCAGCTGGGCATCACCTACCTGCCGCGGGGCCTGTCCTCCGTCTCGCCGGCGCAGATCGTGTACACGGTGCGCTACAACAGCATCAACTACTCGAGCGGCTTGATCAACTTCGATCAAGGCAATCCGACCGAAGATCCGCCGCACGGTCAGTGGGGTGCGCTCAACCCATGGTACGCGGGTGGTAGCATGAAGATGTTCGCCTTCCCAGCGGGCCAGCCGCACGGCATCGTCGGCACCTGGAATGATATCCAGTACTCGACGAACCCGGTGCCGGCG
>JANMPW010000253.1:0-3184 GCA_031370065.1 Acidobacteriota bacterium | reverse complement strand
TCCGATTCGAGGCGGGCGTGTTCGGCCGCCGGGAGGACCGCGTCAGCTTCGAAGAACCGCTCGAGATCCGCGTCGGCTCGACGACCCTCGCGGTCACGATGCGAACGCCGGGGCACGATTTCGAGCTAGCCGCGGGCTGGCTGCTGGCCGAGGGGGTCGTCCGCCGCCCCGAGGAGATCGTCCGGATCGAGCACTGCCGGGAGGTGCGTTCGCCCGAGGAAGAGGGCAACGTCGTGCTCGTCCACACGACCGAGCCCGCAGGGGCCCACGTTGACCGCGCGCGGCGTCTCTCCCTGACCTCCTCGTCCTGCGGCCTCTGCGGCAAGGGATCGATCGAGTCGATCCGGGGTCAATTTCCCCCTCCGGATCCGCGCGCGCGGTTCGAGGCTGGCGTCTTCGGCCGGCTTCCCGAGGCCCTGCGCGCGCAACAGGCGAGTTTCGCCGAAACGGGCGGGCTCCATGCCGCCGGGATTTTCACGCTTTCCGGAGAGCTGCTCGTCTGCCGCGAAGACATCGGCCGGCACAACGCGGTGGACAAGGCGATCGGGCTCCTGTTCCGGGACGGACGGCTCCCCCTCTCCGAGACCATCCTGCTCGTCTCGGGCCGCGCGTCCTTCGAGATCGTCCAGAAGGCGCTCGCCGCCGGGATCCCCATCGTCGCCGCCGTTTCGGCCCCGTCCTCGCTGGCGGTCGACCTGGCCCGCTCCTCCGGAATGGCGCTCGCCGGGTTCCTGCGGGAAGGCGGATTCAATCTGTATTCGGGGGAAGAGCGTCTTTCCGGGCCTTCGACCGCTCGATGACCGCGGGAAGGACCCACCCGAGCAGGAAGGCCGCAAGGAGCAGAAGGGCCAGGGCGACGAGGAAGGCGATGCCGATCGCCAGGCACGAGAGGGCCGTCATGTCCGGCCCATTGTTCTACAGGTCCTGACCGGAGGACCCTTCCATATAATCCGGGCCATGAAAGCACTCTCCGCCCCACAGCTGCGCAACGTGGCCGTCGTCGGACACAACACTGTCGGAAAAACCACGCTCGTGGCCGCGATGCTCTACGCGGCGGGCGCAATCACGCGGCCGGGCAAGATCGAGGAAGGCACTTGCCCGACCGACTTCGACGGCGAGGAAAACGACCGCAAGATCTCCATCAACCTCGCGTGCGCCCATGGGATGCACCGCGACACGCGGATCAATTTCATCGATGCGCCCGGCTACGGCATCTTCTCGCCGGAGGCCCGGTCCGCCGTGTACGCCGCGGACGCGGCCATCATCGTTCTCGACGCCGTCTCGGGCGTCGAGGTCCAGACCGAGCGCGCCTGGAAATTCGCCCGGGAGTTCGAGCGCCCGGTGTTGTTCGTCGTGAACCGGATGGACCGCGAGCGGGCTTCCTTCGACCGCGTCGTCGAGGCCATGAAGAAGAAGTTCGGGCGGGGCGTGGTGGCGCTCCAGATCCCCGTCGGCGAAGAGAAGGCGTTTCACGGCACCGTCGACCTCGTGCGAATGGAGACCCACGTGCACGAGGGCGGCAAGCGCGTCGACGGCCCCATCCCCGCCGAGCTCGCCGAACGCGCGAAGCAGGAGCACAACCAGCTCGTCGAAATGGTGGCCGAGGGCGAGGACGAGCTGATGGAGAAGTTCTTCGCGCAGGGCACGCTCGAACCGCAGGACATCCTGCCGGGCTTGAAGCGCGAGATCCTCGAGCGCAAGGTCTTCCCGATCCTCTGCGCCTCCTCGGCTCTCGGGATCGGCGCGGTCCGGATCCTCGACGCCTGCGTGGCGCTCCTGCCCTCGCCCCAGGGCCGCAAGGCCCATGGCGTCGGCAAGGACGGCAAGCCGGTCGTCGTCTTCTGCAACGAGAAGGATCCGGCGGTGGCGCAGGTCTTCAAGACCGTCTCGGACCCCTTTGCCGGCCGCATCTCGTACCTGAGGGTGCTCGCGGGGCACTTCCAGTCGGATGGCAACTACTGGAACGCGTCGAAAGGCGTCCCGGAGCGCTTCTCGGGGCTCTTCCTCCTCCAGGGCAAGGAGCACGTGAACGTGCCCGAAGCGTACGCGGGCGACATCGTCGCGGTCGCGAAGCTCAAGGAGACGTTCACCGGGGACACGATCACGACGAAGGACAACTCCGTCGTCTTGCCCGTTCTCACCGTCCCGGAGGCGTCGATCGCGTACGCGATCGAGCCCAAGGCCAAGGGCGACGAGGACAAGATCTCGACCGCGCTCCACAAGCTGATCGAGGAGGATCCCTCGCTCAACTTTCAGCGCGACGATGAGACCAAGGAGTTCCACCTGGCCGGCGCCTCGCAGCTCCACGTCGAGATCGCCGTGGCGCGCTTGAAAAAGCGCTACGGCGTGGAAGTCATCCTCCACCCGCCGAAGGTCCCCTACCGCGAGACGATCACGAAGAAGGCCGAGGCGCACGGGCGCCACAAGAAGCAGACGGGGGGCCACGGCCAGTTCGCGGACTGCAGGATCCGGGTCGAGCCGCTGGCGCGAGGCAAGGATTTCGAGTTCGTGGACGACATCTACGGCGGCGCCATCCCCCGCAATTTCATCCCCGCCGTCGAAAAGGGGATCCAGGAGGTCCGGCGCAAGGGCTTCCTGGCCGGGTACCCGATGGTGGATTTTCGCGTGACGCTGTACGACGGCCAGTACCACGACGTCGACTCCTCCGAGCTCGCGTTCAAGCTCGCCGGAGCGCTGGCCTACAAGGAGGCGATGGCGGCGGCCAAGCCGACCCTGCTCGAGCCCGTGATGAACGTCGAGATCACGGCCCCCAACGAGTACGTCGGCGACCTGATGGGCGACCTCTCGTCGCGCCGTGGCCACGTCCAGGGCATGGACGCCTCCGAGGACGACACGGTCATCAAGGCGTCGGTGCCGATGGCGGAGCTGCTGACCTATGGCGCGCAGCTGCGCTCGATCACGCAGGGCCGCGGATCCTTCCACCTCGAGTTCTCGCACTACTCCGAAGTGCCGCACTCCCAGCAGGAGAAGATCATCGCGCAGTCGCGCGCGGGCAAGGCCGAGGCGAAAGAGGCGTAACCGCTTCCCGTTTCCCCTTTCCCGTTTTAGAGCGTCCTCCATCGCCGGCCGTCCCTCTCGAGGAACCGGTCGGAGGCTTCGGGACCGAACGTCCCGGAGGCGTAGTTGGGACACTCGGGCGCCGGCTGCGTCGCCCAGGCGTTCA